>NZ_JBFTSF010000181.1:0-13239 GCF_056399905.1 Cupriavidus sp. 01L46 | reverse complement strand
CAAGAGCAGGAGCGCGGCATCACCATCACCTCGGCCGCCACCACGGCGTTCTGGAAGGGGATGGCCGGCAATTATCCTGAACATCGCATCAATATCATCGACACCCCCGGGCACGTGGATTTCACGATCGAGGTAGAGCGCTCGATGCGCGTGCTCGATGGTGCCTGCATGGTCTACGACGCGGTGGGCGGGGTGCAGCCGCAGTCGGAAACGGTCTGGCGGCAGGCCAACAAATACAAGGTGCCGCGCATCGCCTTTGTCAACAAGATGGACCGTGTCGGTGCGGACTTCTTCCGGGTGCGCTCGCAGATTGCCGAGCGCCTCAAGGGCGCGCCGGTGCCGGTCCAGATACCGATMGGCGCCGAGGAAGGCTTCCAGGGCGTGATCGACCTGGTCAAGATGAAGGCGACCGTCTGGGACGACACCAGCCAGGGCCTGCACTTCGAATATCGCGAGGTGCCGCCCGAACTGCTGGAACTGGCCAAGGAGTGGCGCGAGAAGATGGTCGAGGCCGCGGCGGAAGCCAGCGATGAGCTGCTGCACAAGTACCTCGGCGGCGAGCCGCTGACGGAGGACGAGATCAGGGCCGCGCTGCGCAAGCGCACCGTTGCCAACGAGATCGTGCCGATGCTGTGCGGCAGCGCGTTCAAGAACAAGGGCGTGCAGACGCTGCTCGATGCGGTGATCGACTACCTGCCGTCGCCGGCGGACGTGCCCGCGATTCTTGGCCATACCGAGGACGACAAGGAGGCTGAGCGCCATCCCAATGACGATGAGCCGTTCTCCGCGCTGGCCTTCAAGATCATGACCGATCCCTTCGTCGGGCAGTTGATCTTCTTCCGCGTCTACTCGGGCGTGGTGAACTCCGGCGACACGGTCTACAACCCGGTCAAGGAAAAGAAGGAGCGGCTGGGGCGGATCCTGCAGATGCACGCCAATGTGCGCAGCGAAATCAAGGAAGTGCGCGCTGGCGACATTGCCGCGGCGGTCGGGCTGAAAGAGGCCACCACCGGTGACACGCTATGCGATCCCGATCATGTGATCATCCTCGAACGCATGAGCTTCCCGGACCCGGTGATCTCGCAGGCGGTCGAGCCCAAGACCAAGGCAGACCAGGAGAAGATGGGCCTGGCGCTGAATCGCCTGGCGCAGGAAGACCCCTCGTTCCGCGTGCATACCGACGAGGAATCGGGCCAGACCATTATCTCCGGCATGGGCGAGCTTCACCTGGAAATCCTGGTGGATCGCATGCGCCGTGAGTTTGGCGTGGAGGCCTCGGTCGGCAAGCCGCAGGTGGCTTACCGCGAGACCATCAAGCAGGGGGTGAAGGACATCGAAGGCAAGTTCGTCAAGCAGTCCGGTGGGCGCGGCCAGTATGGCCACGTGGTGCTCGATCTGGAGCCGCAGGCGCCGGGCAAGGGCTATGAGTTCGTCGACGCCATCAAGGGCGGCGTGGTGCCGCGCGAGTTCATTCCCGCCGTGGACAAGGGCATCCGCGAAACGCTGGCGTCGGGCGTGCTGGCCGGCTACCCGGTGGTGGACGTCAAGGCCACGCTGGTATTCGGCTCCTATCACGATGTCGACTCCAACGAAAACGCCTTCCGCATGGCCGGCTCGATGGCGTTCAAGGAGGGCATGCGCCGCGCCAAGCCGATCTTGCTCGAGCCGATGATGGCAGTGGAGGTCGAAACGCCCGAGGAATTCACTGGCAACGTGATGGGCGACCTGTCGTCGCGCAGGGGTATCGTGCACGGCATGGAGGACATCGCGGGCGGTGGCGGCAAGTCGGTGCGCGCAGAAGTGCCGCTGGCCACCATGTTCGGTTACTCGACCTCGCTGCGGTCCCTGACCCAGGGCCGCGCCACCTACACCATGGAGTTCAAGCACTACACGGAAGCCCCGGCGAGCGTGGCCGAGGCGGTCATCAACAGCCGGCACACGCGCTAGCGTGCATGGAGTGGCCGGGCAGGGAAATGGCGCCGCTCGCCATGCGGCGCCACATCGACTTGATGGGAGAGTGCAATGGCCAAGCATCCGTTTTCCCAATTCCCCCAGGACGAGCAACGAGACGTCGTGACCCTGTGCACGCGGCTCGGCTTTGTGCCGGAGGACTTCGAGATCACTGACGAAGGCTTCCAGCCCGATGACGGCGACCCGGCGCAACGCCAGGTCAGCGTGCGGCGCCCCGCGATGGATGCGCAGAGCGCCTATGACGCGAGCGAAGGGTCCGGCTGGATCGAGGAGTTCGAGAGCGATCTCGAATGCGGCCTGTTCGGGCGGCCTTCAGGGCAGGCGCCAGTCTAGAACCCACGCCCCTCGGCACGCTTAGGCATCATCCTGTACGCTTTTGCAATTACATCGGCGCGGCATCGTGCCGCGCCACAAAAATCGTTCGGAGACAATATATGCAGCAGGGTTTGCCGGCTAGCGTGTCAGCGCTTGTGCGTTCCTTCTGGTCATCTTTTGCGTCTGCCTTTCCGTTGGGTTTTGCCTCATCGTCCCCGGCCGTGCATGCCCGCCGGCGCCGGCAACCTGCCGCGTGGCTCGCCACCGCGTTCCTTGGCCTGCCGGCGTTGGTCGCGGCGCAGGCTGTGGATAGCTATCCCTCCAAGCCGATTCGCGTCGTGGTGCCTTATTCGGCGGGCGGCGGCGCGGACAATGCGGCGCGCGTCATCACCGCCCAGATGAGCGTGCTGCTCAAGCAGCAGGTGGTGATCGACAACAAGCCCGGCGCCAGCGGCACCATCGGCGCCGCGGCGGTCGCCCAGGCGCCGGCCGACGGCTATGTGGTGCTATACGACGCGTCCACCTTCGTTGTCAATCCGGCGCTGCGCAAGCTGCCGTTCGATGCGGCCAAGGATTTTCTGCCGGTCTCGCTGGCGGTCTCGGCGCCCAATATCCTGGTGGTGCCGCCCAACGCCCCCTACAAGACGGTTGGCGAGTTCCTTGGCTACGCACGTCTGCATCCCGGCAAGACAACCTACGCGTCGTACGGTCCCGGCAGCCCCGCGCACATGGTTGGGGAGCTGCTAAAGAGCCAGGCCAAGGTCGACCTGCTGCATGTGCCGTACAAAGGCGGCGCGCCGGCGCTGACCGACGTGATRGGCGGGCAGGTCGATGCCTACTTCGCCAACGCGGCGTCGGGCTTGCCCTATGTGAAGGCCGGCAAGCTGCGGGCGCTGGCGGTGACTTCCGCCAAGCGCATGCCGGCATTGCCTGACGTGCCGACGCTGGTGGAAAGCGGGCTGGCGGGCTTCGACGTGCTGGAGTGGAATGGCTTCTTCGTGCCCAAGGGCACGCCGCCGCAGGTGGTGGAGCGGCTGGCAGCGGCCGTGCAGGCCGCGGTCAACGATCCCAAGGTCCATGCCCGGCTGCTGGATCTCGGCGTGGTGCCGGTCGGCAGCGGTCCGCAGGCCTTCGGGCAATTCCTGCAAACCGAACTGACGCGATGGGCGCGGCTGGTCAAGCAGAACGGCATTGCGATCGAGTAGGGGGAGCTTGGCTGGGCGGGATGTGGCTGCGGGGCTTGGACCCGCAGCGGTTCCGCGGCTGGGTGCGGAGCTGCGGCGCCGAAGCATGATGCATCGGGCAAGTCCGACGCACAAATGGAAAAGGCCCGCAATTTCTTGCGGGCCTTTCACATTCTTTGGCTCCCCGAGCTGGGCTCGAACCAGCGACCTGCGGATTAACAGTCCGTCGCTCTACCAACTGAGCTATCAGGGAACAGCTGAGAAAAGGATTTTAACCAGTTTCTCGTTTATCCGTCAACACCTGCGCCGTAATTTCTTACTGCCGGTGCTGCGGAACTTCTGGTTCCGCCCCGATGTTCCGAGGCAGGGCCGCATTATAGAAGGTCTTTTAGATCTGTGCCATAAAAAAATCGCCCCGAAGGGCGATTTTTTGCATCAAGCACTGAGCCAGGCGCGCCAGGCTCAGTCGAACACCGGCGAATCGACGCCGAGGATCTTGTGCAGCTTCGGCGAAGTGGTCGTGTACTGCATGTGGATCTTCTTCTCGGGGAAGATGTAGGGCGCGGCGCCGAAGGCGGCCAGCGCGGCTTCATGGAAGCCCGAGAGGATCAGTTTCTTCTTGCCGGGGTAGGTATTGATGTCGCCCACCGCGAAGATGCCCGGGATGTTGGTCTCGAACTTCTCCGTGTCCACCTTGATCTGCTTGCGCTCCAGGTCCAGGCCCCATTCGGCGATCGGGCCCAGTTTGGGCGACAGGCCGAAGAACACCAGCAGGTCGTCGAGCGGCAGGCGGCGGGTCACGCCGTCGGCGCCCGTCACCTTGATCTCTGTGAGCAGGCCGTCCTTTTCCTCGTAGCCGCTGATTTGGCCCACCAAGAACTGCATCTCCATCTGCTCGCACAAGTCCTTCATCTTGGCGACCGATGCCGGCGCGGCGCGGAAGCCGTCGCGGCGATGGATCATCACCACGGATTCGGCCTTGCCGACCAGGTCCAGCGTCCAGTCGAGCGCGGAGTCGCCACCGCCGACCACGACCAGGTTGCGGCCGTGGAAGCGGCTCGGATCCTTGACGCGGTAGAACAGCTGCTTGCCGTCGAACTTGTCGATGCCATCCACCTTGACCGTGCGCGGCTGGAATGAACCCACGCCGGCGGCGATGAAGATGGTCTTGGTGATGAAGCGGGTACCGAGCGAGGTTTCGACGAAGAAGCGGCCGTCTTCGCGGCGCTCCACCACAGCCACTTCCTGGCCCAGGTGGAAGGTCGGCTCGAACGGCTCGATCTGCTTGAGCAGGTTGTCCGTCAGTTCCTGGCCGGTGCAGATAGGCACGGCCGGGATGTCGTAGATAGGCTTGTCCGGATAGAGCTCCACGCACTGGCCGCCGACCACCTTGAGGGAGTCGATCACGTGCGCCTTGATTTCGAGCAGGCCCAGTTCGAAGACCTGGAAGAGCCCGACCGGACCGGCACCGACGATCAGCGCGTCGATTTCCAGCGGGTGACCGCCGCCAGCGTTGCCGACGGCAACGTGGTTGGTGGCGTCGGCGACRGGATTAGGGATGCTCAAGTCCATATTCGTCCTGATACGTTGTGGGCACAGGCGTGCCCGGCATTACGGGAAAGCGCGTGGGTGGGGACGGCTTTCTGACCTGTCTTTTGGTGTTGCAGGTATCAGCGTTGCAGGTACTGCAGCTTCTCGGCCGTGTCCTTCCATTCCTCGGCTTCGGCCAGCGGGGCCTTGGTCTTGGTGATGGAGGGCCAGTTGCGTGCCAGTTCGGCGTTCAGGTCGATGAACTGTTGCTGGTCGCCCGGCACGTCTTCCTCGGCGTAAATCGCGTTGACCGGGCATTCCGCCACGCACACCGCGCAGTCGATACACTCATCCGGGTCGATGGCGAGGAAGTTGGGGCCTTCGCGGAAACAATCGACCGGACACACGTCAACGCAGTCGGTATAGCKGCAACGGATGCAGGATTCGGTGACAACGTGAGTCATTTCGGTTCCAGAAAAACGGGATCGGCTTCGATGGGAATGGATTTGGCCTGTTGTGCCTTGCTCATCACGCCGGTGCGGGTCCAACCCAGCGTTCACCGGGTTCACCATACGCAGCGCGAGCGAAGGCCGTGGCCTATCAAAGACCGATATTGTAGCTGAGCCATAACGCTAGGGTAGTCGCTCTATATAGCCAGATCAGATAGTTTTCTTATTTCTTTATGTGCATTTGATCCAAGACAGTTGGCGTCACGCCTGCCGATGTGCTTCTCTGGCCGGTGCGGCGTTGCCGTTGTATGCTGCCTGAGCTTGCCTGCGCGGTATTGCCGCGTGCCCAACCGAGTGAGGAGTGCGCCATGCCAAGACCAGTCCGGGAGTCGCCGCGCAGCTGCCGTTTCAGCCAGGCGGTGAGCGCCTTGCTATGCCTGGCGGCGCTGGCCCTGCCAGCCGCGCATGCGCAGACGCTGGCCAAGGMCGGACCGCCGGACAGCGTGGTRGCCCGCCTGATGGCCTGGCGCACGATGAGCGACAGGCCGGTATCCCTGAGTGCGCTGGCGCTCTTTGACTGGGATGATTTCGGCGTGGTGGTCGAGGCGGCGGGGGAGGGCATGGCCAACTGCGGCCAGGCCGGCTTTCTGCCATGCGACGCCAGCCTGCAGCCCGAGCGCGGCACGCCGGTGCAGGTGCTGGTGTTCCGTCGCGGCACGCAGCGGGTCTACCAGGAGCGCATCACGGCCCGTTCGGCAATCTTCGCCGAACCGCTGCCCGCCGAAGTGCCCCGGGCGCAGGCCACGCTGGTTGGCTGCCCGGGCTATCGCGGGCAGCTCCTGTGGTGCCTGCGCGGCAGCGCGCGGGGGCGCCAGCCTGATCCTTTCCTCGATGGCGCATGAGGCCAGAGCGCCGCGCTTTCGGGTAGCATGGCGCTCTGACCCGGCACTGCCGTTTGGCCCGACATGATCATTACCTCATTGCTCGACACCGACCTGTACAAGTTCACCATGATGCAGGTGGTGCTGCATCACTTCCCGGCGGCACAGGTTGAGTACCGCTTCAAATGCCGCAACGCGGGGGTCGACCTGACGCCCTACGTGGACGAGATCCGTGAAGAGGWGGCGCAGCTCTGCCAGGTCCGCTTTACGCCGGACGAGCTGCAATACCTGCGCGAGCTACGCTTTATCAAGAGCGATTTCGTCGACTTCCTCGGCTTGTTCCACCTCAACGAGAAATACGTGACGATCGCGCCCGCCGCCCCCGGCAGCGGCGAGATCGAGATCACCATTCGCGGGCCGTGGCTGCATACCATCCTCTTCGAGGTGCCGTTGCTGGCCATTGTCAACGAGGTCTATTTCCGCCGCACCCAGCCGCGGCCCGACTGGAACGAAGGGCGCAAGCGCCTGGAAGACAAACTGGCCTTGCTGAAGATGCCTGCCCATGCGGACTGCGTGATCGCCGACTATGGCTCGCGTCGCCGCTTTTCGCGCGACTGGCAGGAAGAGGTGTTGCATACCATGCGCCGGGTACTCGGCCCGCAACTGGCCGGCACCAGCAATGTGCATTTCGCGCGCACGCATAACCTGGTTCCGCTCGGCACCATGGCGCATGAATACCTGCAGGCCTGCCAGGCCCTGGGGCCGCGGCTGCGCGACTCGCAGGTGTTCGCGCTGGAAGTCTGGGCCAAGGAATACCGCGGCGATCTCGGCATTGCCTTGTCCGATACCTATGGCTTTGACGCCTTCCTGCGCGATTTCGACCTGTACTTCTGCAAGCTGTTCGACGGCGTGCGGCACGATTCCGGCGACCCGATCGCCTGGGGCGAACGCATGCTGGCACACTACGCCGCCAGCCGCGTCGACCCGCTGGGCAAGACGCTGATATTTAGCGACAGCCTCGACATCCCGCGCGTGATCGAGCTGTACGAACGCTTTGGCGGGCGCTGCCGGCTTGCCTTCGGCGTGGGCACCAACCTGACCAACGATCTTGGCTACACGCCGCTGCAGATCGTCATCAAGATGACCCGCTGCAATGGACAGCCCGTGGCCAAGCTGTCGGACACGCCCGAGAAGACCATGTGCGACGATCCCGCCTACCTGGCGTACCTGCGGCAGGTGTTCGGCATCAAGGCGCCGGCGTAGCGTTCGCGTTCGATGCAAGCGCGCCGTCGCCGCAGCCTCCAGATCCACTAAGCCAATAGGCCACCAAGCCTCCAAGCCGCCAACCTCCGGAAATCGAACTCATGGACACCACCTCCGCCCGCGATCGCATCTTTGCCCGCATCCGCGCCGCCCAGGGCCGCGCGCCAGGGGTGAGCAACGGCGAGCGCGCGGCGGTGGCCGACTATCTCGCGCGCCATCCCGCCGGCCCCCGTCCGCCGGCGCCGGTGGACCGGATCCAGGCCTTCCACGAGCAGGCGCAGAAAATGGCCTCCACGGTGGAGCGGGTGGCCACGATGGCCGATGTGCCGGCCGCAGCCGCGCGCTACCTGGACAGCCTTGGCCTGGCCCGCCGCGCCGTGGCCTGGGACACCCTGGCGGCACTGGACTGGCAAGGGCAGGGCTTGGCCGTGGAGTGCCGCCCGCCCGTCCGCGATGCGCAGGCCGATCACGACCATGGCGACATGGTCGGCATCACGGGCTGCTTTTGCGCGATTGCCGAGACCGGCTCGCTGATGCTGCTGTCCGGCCCGCAGACCTTCGCTTCGGCGGCGCTGCTGCCGGAGACGCATATCGCGGTGGTGCCGGTCTCGCGCATCGTCGATGGCCTGGAGGACGCCTTCGCGCTGGTGCGCAGCGAGCGCGGGGAGCTGCCCCGTGCCACCAATACCATCAGCGGGCCTTCGCGCACCGGCGACATCGAGCAGACCATCGTGCTTGGCGCGCACGGCCCGTACCGCGTGCACGTGATCCTCGTCGAGCAGGACTGAGCGCGGCAGTCCAGGGCGTCCGGAATCGGCGGAGCCGTGCGGCGATTGCTTTACACTTGAGGGTCTCGCCGCGCGCCTGCGGCCCGCTTGCCGGGCCATTCGGGCTCGTGCGCTTTCTCCGCTCGCGGCCGCCATCAGGCCCTGGGTGACGCAATCCGATACAAGGAGATCCCGCCCGATGCGACGTGCCGCCGCACTGCTACCCCTGCTGTTCACGCTGGCCCCGAGCCTGGTCCATGCCGCCGATCTCGACGGCGCCACGCTGTCGCCAATGTGGGCGTTGCCCTTCGCCGGCACCTTGCTGTCGATCGCGCTGTTCCCGCTGATCGCGCCGCGCTTCTGGCATCACCACTACGGCAAGATCATCGCAGCCTGGGCAGTGCTGTTCCTGGTACCGTTCGCGCAGGCTTTCGGCATGCATGCCGCCGCCGCCAATGCCGTGCACGCGCTGCTGTCGGAGTACATCCCCTTTATCGCGCTGATCGCCGCGCTCTATATCGTGGCCGGCGGCATCTGCGTGCGTGGCAACCTGCACGGCACGCCGCGCCTGAATACCGGCCTGCTGGCGCTCGGCACGGTGCTGGCCAGCCTGATGGGCACCACCGGCGCCGCCATGCTGCTGATCCGGCCGCTGCTGCGCGCCAACGACAACCGCAGGCATGTGGCGCACGTAGTGGTGTTCTTTATTTTCCTGGCGGCCAATGCGGGCGGCGCGCTGACGCCACTGGGCGATCCGCCGCTGTTCCTGGGTTTCCTGAAAGGCGTGGATTTCTTCTGGACCCTGCGCAACATCCTGCCTGAGACGCTGTTCATCTGCATCGCACTGCTGGTGATTTTTTATTTCGTCGATCGCCACTACTACCTGAACAAGGAAGAGGAGTTGCCGCAGGCAGCGGACCCCACGCCCGATTCCGCGGGCATCCGCATCGAGGGCAAGCGCAATTTCGTGCTGCTGCTGGCGGTGGTGGGCCTGGTGTTGATGAGCGGGCTGTGGAAGCCCGGCATTGAATTCAACGTGATGGGCACCATGGTCGGCCTGCCGGCAGCGGTGCGCGATGTGTTGCTGGTGGTAGTGGCGCTCCTGTCCCTGCTGATCACGCCGACCACGGCGCGCACGGGCAACGAATTCAACTGGGAACCGATCCTCGAAGTCGGCAAGCTGTTCGCCGGCATCTTCCTCACCATCATTCCCGTGATCGCCATGCTCAAGGCCGGCACCGACGGCGCCTTCGCCAGCGTGATCCGCATGGTCAGCGATAGCGGCGGCCAGCCCATCGACAGCATGTATTTCTGGGCCACGGGCATTCTTTCGTCCTTCCTGGACAATGCGCCGACCTACCTGGTGTTCTTCAATACCGCGGGCGGCGACCCCGCCACGCTGATGACGCGCGACGCCTCAACGCTCGCGGCTATCTCGGCCGGCGCCGTGTTCATGGGCGCCAATACCTATATCGGCAACGCGCCCAACCTGATGGTCAAGGCAATTGCCGAAAGCCGCGGCGTGCGCATGCCCAGCTTCTTCGGCTACATGCTGTGGTCGATCTGCGTGCTGGTGCCGCTGTTCCTGGTGATGACCTTTATCTTCTTTCGCGTGTGAGTGTGAGCATGACCAAGCCTTCCGTTCTCGTGACCCGCGCCGTCTTTCCCGAAGTGATCGACCGGCTCGCGCAGTACTTCGACGTCGACGACAACCAGCCGGACGTGACGCTGGATGGCGCCGCGCTCAAGGCGCGCCTCGCCGGCAAGTCCGGTGTGCTGGCCAATGCCGCGGACCGCATCGATGCCGGGCTGGTGGCCGGGCTGCCGGCCTTGCGCGCGGTCTGCAACATGGCKGTGGGGTACAACAACCTTGATGTGCCGGCGCTGACCGCCGCCGGGATCGTGGCCACCAATACGCCCGATGTGCTGACCGAGACCACGGCCGATTTCGGCTGGGCCTTGCTGATGGCGACCGCGCGCCGCGTGACCGAGTCCGAGCACTGGCTGCGTGCTGGCAAGTGGGAGCGGTGGAGCTATGACATGTTCCTCGGCATGGACCTGTATCGCAGCACGCTCGGCATCCTTGGCATGGGCCGCATCGGCCAGGCCCTGGCACGCCGTGCTGCGGGGTTTGGCATGTCGGTGCTCTATCACAACCGCAGCCGCTTGGCCCGTGACACCGAGCATGCGCTCAACGCGCGCTACGTCAGCAAGGCCGAGCTGCTGGCACAGTCCGATCATTTGCTGCTGGTGCTGCCGTATAGCGCGCAGAGCCATCACAGCATCGGCGCGGCCGAGCTGGCGCAGATGAAGCCGTCGGCCACGCTGGTCAACCTGGCGCGCGGCGGTGTCGTCGACGATGCCGCGCTGGCCCAGGCGCTGCGCGAACGGCGCATCTTCGCTGCCGGGCTCGACGTGTTCGAGGGCGAGCCGCAGGTCCATCCCGACCTGCTGACGGTGCCCAACGTGGTGCTGACCCCGCATATCGCCAGCGCCTCGGAGAAGACTCGCCGCGCTATGGCGGATCTGGCCGCTGACAACCTGATCGCCGCGCTCGGCGTGGGACCGCAGGCAGGGCAGCCGCCTTCCGTGATCAATCCCGAAGTGATGGCGCACCGCCGCTGATCCTCTCGCTGCCAACACCTGCCAACCTGTTCATGACCTTGATTTCTCTGTTGACCCTGGCCCTTGCACTGGCCGCCGTGCTGCTGCTGGTGGTGTTGCTGCTGCGACCCCGCGTGGCACAGGACGGTGCCGGCCCGGAGCTGTTGCGCCAGCTCGCCGATCTGCGCGCCGAAGGCGCGCGCGGCAATGAGCGCCTGGGGCGCGAGCTGCGCACCGAGGTGACTGAGAGCGCGCGCGTCGGCCGTGGCGAAGCCGGCCAGCAGATGGTGCGTTTCCAGCAGGCTCTGTCCTCGCAGCTCACCAGTATCGCCACGCTGCAGAACAACCAGATCGACATGTTCGCGCAGCAGCTTGCCAAGCTGACCGAGTCCAACGCCCAGCAGCTCGAGCAGGTCCGGCAGAACCTGCTGCAACAGGGCCAGCAGGCGCGCGACGAGCAAGGCAGCGCGCTGCGCCGATTTGGTGACGGGCTGCAGCAGCAGCTGGCGCAGATGTCCGAGGGCAACGAGCGCCGCCTGGGCGAAGTGCGCGCCACGCTGGAGCAGCGGCTCAAGGAGATCGAGGTCAACAACGCGGCCAAGCTCGAGGAGATGCGCCGCACCGTCGATGAGAAGCTGCACGCCACGCTGGAGCAGCGGCTGGGCGAGTCCTTCAAGCTGGTCTCGGACCGGCTCGAGCAGGTGCACCGGGGCCTTGGCGAAATGCAGGCGCTGGCTCAGGGCGTGGGCGACCTCAAGCGGGTGCTGACCAACGTCAAGTCGCGCGGGACATGGGGCGAAGTGCAGCTGGAGATGTTGCTTGAGCAGGTGCTAACCGCCGAGCAGTACGCCAAGAACGTGGAGACGGTGCGCAATACCGGTGCGCGCGTGGAGTTTGCGATTCGCCTGCCGGGCAAGGACGCTGCCGGTGGGCAGGTGTGGCTGCCGATCGATGCCAAGTTCCCAAAGGATCAGTACGAGCGCCTGCTCGACGCGCAGGAACGCGGCGATGTCGATGGCGTGGCGCTGGCCGGGCGCGAACTGGAAGCCGCGATCAAGCGCGAGGCCCAGACGATCTCCGAGAAATACGTGTCGCCGCCGGCCACCACGGACTTCGCCATCCTCTTCCTGCCCACCGAGGGCTTATATGCCGAAGTCTTGCGGCGCCCGGGGCTGGCCGACCTGCTGCAGCGCAATTTCCGCGTGACAGTAGCCGGGCCGACCACGCTGGCCGCGTTGCTCAACAGTTTGCAGATGGGGTTCCGCACCCTGGCGCTGGAGCGCCGCTCAAGCGAAGTCTGGGAGGTGCTGGGCGCGGTCAAGACCGAGTTCGGCAAGTTCGGCGATGTGCTGGCCAAGACCCGCGACACGTTGGAACGCGCTGCCCGCAACATCGAGCAGGCCGAGGTGCGTACGCGCCAGATGGAGCGCAAGCTGCGCACCGTGGAAGCGTTGCCGGGCGAGAACGCGCAGGAACTGCTCGGCCTGGCCGCCGTGGCGGATGACGAGGCCGCAGGCGGTTGAGGGGCAAAGAACGCTGGCGCCGGGCAAAAAAAAGCGCATCGATTCGATGCGCTTTTTACGTTTCGGCGGCTGGCCGGTTCAGGACAAGTCGCGGATTGTCACCTCGATGCCGCCGAAACGCGCTGCCACCCAGTTGTAGGCCTTGCAGGCGAGCCAGAGCAGGCCGAAACCGATCAGCGCATTGAGAATCAGTGCGGTGAAGACGGTGATGCCGGGCAGGTCGCCATAGCGGATAAAGGCCACGAACAGGCCCAGCGAGACGATGGGTACCGAAAAACACAGGTACACGAGCACGAGCGCGCGGGCGGTTTTGACCGGGTGGAGGTACGCAATCTCCTGATTCATGACAGCTTGGGCAGTAAGCAAAGTAATGTTGCGCAAGTGTATCCAATGGGGGGGGCGGCGCATAGTCCGGCACTCGCGGGGTACGGAAAACCGCCAATATGCTTGCTAAACCCCGGCAAAACTGCTGCACAAAAACGACACAAAGGTGCAGCCAGCGTACCGTGGCGGGCTTTCTGCCAGCGCTTACATCAGCCCGTCGAACAGCATGACTTCGACCTCGTCGCCGGCGGCGACCATGCCCTGTTCGTGCCCCAGCACGATGAAGCAATTGGCCTCGCTCATCGAGCGCAGCACGCCCGAGCCCTGCTGCCCGGTGATGCTCACCTGCCAGCCGCCTTCCGGGGCCGGCGCCAGGATGCCGCGCTGGTATTCGGTGCGGCCAGGTTTCTTGCGGATCGCCTGGGCGC
>NZ_JBFTSF010000180.1:0-19823 GCF_056399905.1 Cupriavidus sp. 01L46 | reverse complement strand
ATGTTGTGGATGGTCATCGCGCCCACCATCAGCGCCATCACGGCGTTGGGCGGAATGCCCAGCGTCAGCAGCGGGATGAAGGAGGTCTGCGCCGCGGCGTTGTTGGCCGATTCCGGACCTGCCACGCCTTCGATGGCGCCCTTGCCAAACTCATGTGCGTACTTGGAGGTCTTCTTTTCCAGCGAGTAGGCTGCGAACGAAGCCAGTGCCGCACCGCCGCCCGGCAGGATGCCCAGCGCGGAGCCCAGGAACGTGCCGCGAAGCACTGCCGGGATCATGCGACGGAAGTCTTCCCTGGTCGGCCAGAGATTGGTGACGCTGTCGGTGAAGGTCTCGCGGGCTTCCTTCTGCTCCAGGTTCGCGATGATTTCCGCGAAGCCGAACATACCCATGGCCAGCGCGACGAAGTCGATGCCATCGGTCAGCTCGGGGATGTCGAAGGAGAAGCGTGCGGCGCCCGAGTTCACGTCGGTACCGATCAGGCCCAGCAGCAGCCCCAGCACGATCATCGCCACGGCTTTGGGCAGCGAGCCCGAAGCCAGCACCACGGCGCCGATCAGGCCCAGCAMCATCAGCGAGAAGTACTCGGCRGGRCCGAACTTGAASGCCAGTTCCGACAGCGGCGYWGCRAACGCGGCCAGGATCAGCGTCGCCACGCAGCCGGCAAAGAAGGAACCCAGGCCGGCGGTGGCCAATGCCACGCCTGCTCGTCCCCGCCGTGCCATCTGGTAGCCATCGATGGTGGTCACCACCGACGACGATTCACCCGGCAGGTTCACCAGGATAGCGGTGGTGGAGCCACCATACTGTGCGCCGTAGTAAATACCGGCCAGCATGATCAGCGCTGCCACCGGCGGCAGCGTATAGGTCACCGGCAGCAGCATGGCGATGGTGGCCAGAGGCCCCAGGCCCGGCAGCACGCCGATCAAGGTACCCAGCACACAGCCCAGGAAGGCGTATGCCAGGTTCTGCAACGAAAGCGCCGTGGAAAAGCCCAAGGCAAGATGGTCAATCAATTCCATATGGCCGACTCCTTAACCAGTAATGAAAGCAGGCCACACCGGCATCTGCAGGTTGATGCCGTACACGAAGGCGCCCATGCTGATCAGCACCAGGACAATCGCGTTCAAGACCGCGCCCTTCCAGCTGAACTCATGGCTGGCCATCGACGACACCAGCACCAGCACGAACACCGACAACACCATGCCGAGCGGCTTGAGCAGCAGGCCGAACAGCACCACCGAACCCAGAATCCACAACAGAGTCTTCAAGTCCCAGCGGGCGAGCTGGTCAGCTTCACCCTTTTTCGATACCGAGCCGATCAGCACGAATGCACCGAGCACGGCGAGTACCAGGCCGAGTAGAAACGGAAAATATCCGGGGCCCATCTTGGCGGYTGTTCCCATGGAATAGCCGCGGGCGACCCAGGAAAAGCACAATCCGACCAGAATGAACATCAGGCCGGAGGCAAAGTCCTTTTGGCTGCGTATGCGCAAAACGATTCTCCTCAAAGTACGTGAAAGCAGTGCCCCTCCGCTCGCAGGCTCTTTGCATGCGGAGGTGGTCCGTTCGGCAGGAAAAAAAAGTGTCCCTGCGGGATGCAACGAACATTAGAGAGGCGATCTTTCAGCTTGCTTTCATTTGTCTTGGTTTAGGGGTATTCACCGATACGTGGTCCGTTTCATCACCGGAAATAAATATCACGTTGTGATGTATTTAAACGAAACGAAGGCACGACAAAGGAAAGCGGGGGATCGCATGGGTCACTGGCGCGAACGCGCCAGCGTGCCGGCGGCCAACGGACGCGCGCCGGAGCAGAAGAAAATCAGGACAAGAAAGCACGGACGGGAGCGCGTCCGTTTTGCCTATGCACGGCACAATGCCACAGGCAACTTTCGATTGCCTTTCACCTGGGCATTCTGGACAAATTGCGGCGCGCCGGGCGACCCGCGCATCACCCTGCACCGCCACAATCGGCAGCGTTCGGCCTCAGTCGGCGCCCTGCTTCGACATCTCGCGGGACGCGTCCGCCAGCGCCTGCTCGCCGGCGGCACCAGCACCGGCCATGCTCAGGGCTTCCTCGCACGGTGTGCCCATGCTGGTATCGGGCGCCTGGGGCGCAAACTCCGTCTCCGGGGCCGGCCAGGGCGCGACCGGCAGGATATGGGCGGCGCGCCAGTTGCCGAAGCGGTAATACGCCACCGCCAGCGTGACCGAAACCACCGAGCCCAGCGGAAAGCTCCACCAGATCGCGTCGGCGCCGATGGTGCGCTCGAGCACCCAGGCAAATGGCAGGCGCACCACCCACATCGACAGGAACAGGATCACCAGCGGGGCCATCACCGCGCCGGTGGCCCGCACGGTGCCGAACAGCACGATGGTGAAGCCGAACAGGATGAAGGACCACAGCACGATGGCATTGATATGCTGCGCAATGCCGATGGCCGTGCCGTCATCGGGCAGGAACAAGCCCAGCGAGTGACGGTTGAACAGGTAGATCAGAGCGACCAGCGCACCGGTCATCATCAGGTTGAACAATAGCCCCACGCGCGTGATGCGCGTCACGCGATCCCACAGCCCGGCGCCCACGTTCTGCGCCACCATCGACGACACGCTGGCGCCAACCGCCAGCGCGGGCATTTGCACGTACGTCCACAACTGCGAGGCCACGCCATAGGCGGCGGTGGTCTGCGAGCCGTAGCGATTGACCAGCGACATCATCACGATCGCTGACGACGAGATCACCACCATCTGCAGCCCCATCGGCAAGCCCTTGGCCACCAACGCGCGCAGGATCGCGGTATCGGGCCTCAGGTAGGTGAGCTGGTGGCGCCGCAGCGCCAGGAAGTGGTGGCGGCGGTAGAGCACGATCAGCATTGCGGCCAGGCTCGCCAACTGCGCGATCAGCGTGGACAGCGCCGAGCCTGCGATGCCGAGCTCCGGGAACGGGCCGATGCCAAAGATCAGCAGCGGGTTGAGCACCACGTCCAGCCCCACCGACAACAGCATGAAATAAAACGGCGTGCGCGAATCTCCCGCGCCGCGCAGCGTCATCATCACGAAGTTGTAGAAATACATGAAGGGCAGCGCCAGGAAGATGATGCGCAGGTAGCTGATGGCAAGCGCCCTGGCATCGACCGGCGTGCCCATCGCGGCAAGGATGTCGGGTGTGAAGGCGTAGCCCAGCGCCGCCGCCAATACCGACAGCAGGACGAAGAAGGTGGTGCTGGTGCCCACCACGCGGCGCGCCTCGACCAGGTCGCGCGCGCCCACGGCTTGCCCGATCATGATGGTGTTGGCCATGCTGATGCCGAACACCACGCCGAGCAGGAAGAACAGGATGATGTTGGCGTTCGAGGTGGCAGTCAGCGCCGCCTCGCCGAGGAAATGCCCGACCCACACGGAATTGATCGAGGCATTGAGCGACTGCAGGATATTGCTGCCCAGCACCGGTAGCGAAAACAGCAGCAACGTGCGGCCGATCGGGCCCGTGGTCAGCTGGGCATTGGATTTTGTTGGCATGTTCGAGGGGGGTCTCGTGTTCTTATCGCGTTCTTATCGTGCTCTTGTTGCGCCTGGGATCGGCCGGAGACGCGGGGCAATGCAATGCGCGATGCCCACGTTCGCCACTATGTCACACCTTGCTGACAGCCCTTGTCGGTAGTCGTCTGTCAGACAGAAAGCCAATTGTAAGGAGTTGTTTGGATCAGGGCACGGGCTCCGTGCGCGAGGAGTCAAACATTCACGAAACGCAATACACAAGTGGCCCTTGGTGTCTCCCAGAGCAGCCATCGCGGTGTCCCCACGATGGCGTCCAAGTGCCGTTTTCATCCACGCACCGTGAGGTCCAATATGACGAAGAACATGCCGATTCGCTTTTTGCAAGCTTCCACCGCCCTGGCCGCTGGCCTGCTATGTGCGGCAGCCTTTGCCCAGACGCCCGCCGTGCCTGCCGATAGCGGCAACGCCGCGGTGCCAGCCGGCACGACACAGATCGAGCCGCCGAAGGATCCGCTCGTCCAGCGCCGCGATGCCAACAAGCAGGCCTCGGACGAATACAAGGCCAAGAAAAAGGCCGCCAAGACAGAGTACAAGCAGGACGTGAAGTCCGCCAGGCAGCAAAAGAGCGCCGAGAAGAAGGCCAACAACGACACCATGAAGCAGGACATGTCGGCCACGCCCGCCGACGCGCCGAAGAACTAAGCGCCTACGGCCGCGTTCTTGCCGCTTACCCCTTGCCCCTTACCCCGTAGCCCTTACCTCGTTACAGGCAACCACGATAAAACGCCCCGCCTCCCCCAAGGAGGCGGGGCGTTTTATCGTGGTGATCGCTTGAACCGCGGCGCCGTTGGGCGAGCCATCGGGCGCAATTTCCGGGTCCGTCGCATCTCCGGGTAGAATCCCGCGTTAGGTGCAAACTAGATCACATTAGGAAAAGATCCGTGGATATCAATGGCAACGCATTGACAGGTGCTCAGCTGGAACAGTTACTGGATCGTCTCGAAGCCGATCTCGAGGAAGGCAATTCAAGTGAAGCCGCTGATTTGCTGGCCAGATTGCGCGCCAAGCCTCTGCGGGCCGATTCCCTTGAGTCCATCGACCGGCTGCATACGCTCTGGATGCGCGCGGGGGATCCGGCGGCTGCGCTGGCGGTGGTCAACGCAGACGGCGCCGGCACGCTGGAAGCCACGCCGCGCGAAGCGCAGGCCGAACTGCGCATGCACCTGGCGCTCTATCGCCTTCAGATAGCCAACCACGTCAACGACGAAGAGAGCATCCAGCGTGCCCTTGCAGAAATGCGCGCCATCGTGGCAGGGATGCCGGAGCTGAATGCGGACCGATACCGGCAGCTTCGCGTGTTCGATAGCCTGGAGCTGCGCAAGCTGGGCATTGCGCTGGAGACGATTGACCTGCGCCATGCATTGAACGGGGCCATCGCTGAACGTGCGCCGTTCCGTGCATGGGACCTCGCCGACTATCAGCGGCGGCGCGCCTGGGCGCTGACGCGCCATGACAGCAACGACGAGGCCCGCGCAGCGGCTGGCGCGGCCATCCTGGCGCTGCAGACGGCCGACGCGGAACAGGACGTCGACGACAACGACTGGCTGCGCCTGGGCAGCGCCCTGATCGGCATCGCGCCCGAGCGCCTTGCCGACTTCCAGCAGGCCGCGAGGGCCCTGACAGCGCAGCAGTCCTTGCCGCAGCGCCGTGAGCTGGAAGTCAGGCTGTCCCGGCTCGCGGCGCGCGCCTTGTACGCGCAAGGCGATTTGCCCGGCGCCCTGAACGCCTGCTCCGCCGCGCGCCATAGCCTGTCGTCGAACGGAAGCGATGACTTCATCGAATACGAGCTGCCGTGGCTGATGGAAGCCCAGCGCGTTGACGATGCCGGACGCCGGGCGTTCCTGCACATCTATCAGGTCGAGGACGAGATGTGGGACGGCGCCGCGCAGCTGGTTCACGCGCGGCTGGCCGATGCGGCCGACGGCTCGGCCTGGTGGCCATTGTGCGCCATGCGGGCTTGCAATACGGAAGAAACGCTGGTGGCCTTCCTGTCGAAAGCGCAAGAGGGCGAAGAGGATCTGCGGACCCTCTCCCCGACGCATGAAGCGCTCTTTGGCGCCGTGGGTGAGCAAGTGGATACGCAGGCCTTGCAAGCGGTATTCGACGCAGCGCGCGCACTGGCCGAGCAGCGTTCGC
The DNA here is from genome assembly GCF_056399905.1 of Cupriavidus sp. 01L46. Taxonomy (NCBI): domain Bacteria; kingdom Pseudomonadati; phylum Pseudomonadota; class Betaproteobacteria; order Burkholderiales; family Burkholderiaceae; genus Cupriavidus; species Cupriavidus sp. 01L46. The sequence goes on along the minus strand of NZ_JBFTSF010000180.1, from coordinate 14,126 downwards.
CGGGCCATCCATGGATCGCGAGACTGGCGGCAGTCAACGACGGCGCGGCGGGCCGCATCGATGCCACTACGCAAGCTTCGCGGCTGTATGCGGCGGCGCAGGAAGGCGGCATGGAGGATAACCGCACGGCCTATGCCTTGTTCGAGGCACGGGTGCAATCGCTCGGGGTGATCCAGACGCTGAAGCTGCCGGCCTTCTCCCTGCCGAGCGGGCTGTGGGCGTACAACTTCGGGGTCGCGCTTGGCGATTTGCTCGCGGAACACCTGGACCGCGTCCCCGCCGAGTCGCGCAACGAAACCTACAGCGATTTCATCAAGCTGCAGATTGCCGCCTACGAACAAGGGCAGGCATGCCTGGAGCGCTATTTCGAGAGCGGCGCCGGCCATCCGTACGATGCCTGCGCGCACCTGTACTCCATGCTGTGCAACAACCTGGCCATCATCTACCGGTACGACGAGCAGCGCTACGAAGATGCCGTCGAGTTGCACAAGCGCGGCATCGCCGCCAGCCCGTTTTCCGAACACTACGCCGGCCTGCTGAGCGTGCGGATCGCCATGCAGGATGCCGAGGGGATCGTCAGCGCCGCCGAGCAGCTCTGGCACTACGCCGCCGAGTTTGGCTACAGCCGGCATGACCCCAACGAGTACCTGAGCGAGGTGTCGCAGGCCCTGTACAAGCTCGATCGCGACCGCGAGATTCCCATCTGGGTGGAGCGCCTGGTGAAATGGGAGCGGGAAGAAGGCCAGGACAATAGCAACCTGTCGAGCAGGGACCTGGGCGTGCGCCTGCAAATGGCGTTCAACCTGGCGCATCACTGCCCGGAGGAAGCCGCGGCCCTGTGGAGCCGCATCGCGCGCCACGYCGATGGTTGCTCCCCTCAATGCCGGCGCCCTGAAGGCGGGCATCGCCGCGCGCAGCCAGGCGCGCGGCGACGATGCGGCGGTGCGCGCCTGGCTGCTCAACCACTTCTATCGCCATCTCGTCGCCAACTTCGAGCCGGCCATCAAGATCGATACGCTCGACGGCGCGCGGCAGGCCCTGAGATCCGAGGCGATGCCGGCGTGGGTGGCGGCGCGCTTTGGCGCGCCGGCCAAGGGCAGCGGCGGCGAGGCAGCAACGCCACCGGCCCCGGTCGTCTGGGTGGATCCTGTCGAGCCGCGCCTGCTGGCGCTGGAAGCGCGGCTCGTCGAGTTCCTGACCTCGCGCCAGGGCACCGCCCTCGACGGCAAGCTCGACCGCATCACCTGCCCGCAAGCGCTGGCGCTGTGGGACAAGGAACATGCCGAGATGGCCACGCGCATCGAGCGCGGCTGGCGCCAGAGCCAGCCCGAAGCGCTGCGCACCTTGCTGTCGACGCCGCATGGCGTGTTCGTGGAATTGCTGCCCGGCAGCGCGCTGCTGCGCGCGGAAATGRCCTTTKAAAGCTATGTCATGCGGCATTGCCTGGGGCAGTTTTCCGACCGGCGCGCGCTGTCCGGCGGCTATGGCGAGCGCTATGCAGAAGCCGTGGCGCAGCAGCGCCTGCGCTTGCTGAGTTTCCGCGATGCCAGCGGGCAACCGCATATCACCATCAGCGTGCATGTGCTGGCCAGTGGCGCGCTCACCGTCGACCAGGTCAAGGGCAAGCAGAACAGGCCACCCATCGCGCGCTACGTGGAAGATGTGCTGGCCTGCCTGAACGCCCTGGGTACCGACGAGCAAACCCCGGACGATTGCATCGCCATCGGCGTGGTGCGCACGCCAGCCGGCTGGGCGCGCATTGAAGACGTGGCCGACGCCAATGGTGGAGTGGCTGGTCGCCGCGCGCCAGCCCGGCTTGCTGGCGGAACGTACGCCGATGGCCGCATCGGTCCGGTATGCCACTCGGCAAACGCCAGGCCCGGGTGACGCCGAGGCGGTTGTCGCCACGGAAGGCGTGCCATGGCCAGACATCTCGCTGTCGCACGCCGCGCAAATCCAGGATTCGCCTTCGCGAGGCATAGCGGTGCGCCAGATCGGATAAATGGGATGAATGTCTTCTACCTGCTCCTCGGGGCCTTTGTGCTATGGCGGGTCTACCGCTTCCTGCGCCCCAAGCGTCCCGCCATGTTCACCGGGCGCAAGCAATGGGCATTGACGTTGGCGCGGCCCATGGTCGATGCCACCAACATGACGGGGTTTTTCAACCCCGCCTCGGACCACATGACCGACGCGGCGCGCGCGTTGTTCCGCGTACAGTTGCTGCATCAGATGGAGTTCCGCGCCAATGCCACGGATGACGAAGTGCGCCAGCACCTCGCCCAGGTGTTCGAATCGCGGTGGTTTCGCGCCGACCTGCATGCGCTGCTGCCGACAGACGATCCGCGCGCCGCGCTGGCCTTTGCCTGTGTCCGGATGGCATTTTTTGCGCGCAACGTCATGCTGATGGGCTGGGTCGAGCCAATGCCCGCTTGGCGCGTGCTTCTGCTCAACGCGCAGCGCGCGCAGGACTGCTTTGCCAGCTGGGAGGATTTCGGCCACGCTTTTATCGCCGGCCGCCAGCAATGGCTTGCCGCATTCCGCGCCGACCCTCTGGGCAAGGCCTTCGATGAAGCCAGCTTGCGCCAGCTGCTGGCACCGCCCAAGGGCGCCTGGGCAGCGTTGGCATGGCCGGACCTGCCGGCGTTCAGCCCGGAGCCGCGCTGAGTCAGCGCCTGGACGCTGCCCGGTAGGCAGCGATGCGCGCCTTGAGTCCCGGCCGGGCGGCCGAGCGCACCAGCTCGGCCAGCTGCGCCGCGCGYGCCGCTTCGGCCATGGCTTGGCCGCCCTGCGTGGCGGCCTGGATCGCGGCATGGGTTGGCGCATCCAGCCGGCGCGCACGCTGCGCCAACGTGGCCAGCGCGGCGGCGCGCGCCTCCGGCGCCACCAAAGTGCCAGCCATGTCGCAGGCCAGCACTTCCTCGGCCCGGACGGCCCGCCCGCTCGCGATCCAGTCCCGCGCCGTAGCCACACCCACCAGCTGCGCCAGCCGAGCGCTGCCCAGCACCAGGCCGAAGGCCGCGCCGGGGAAAGCAAGCGTGCTGCCCGGCGCGATCCAATGCTGCTCGCAGGCCGCCATCAGGTCGGCGCCCGCGCCCATGGCGCGGCCCTGGACCAGCGCGACGGTGGTGAAGGGCGCGCCATGCACGCTTTGCAGCAGCAGCTCGACGCGCACGAAACGCGCAAGCAGCGAATCGTCGCTCTCGCTTTCCAGCTCGCCCAGATCGAACCCCGTGCAGAAATGCGCGCCGGCGCCGTCAATGGCGAGCAAGCGGGTGCCATCGTGGTGGCACGCCAGCACCGCCGCCGCGAGCGCCTCCACCAGCCCGGCTGACAGCGCATTGCCGCGCTCGGGCCGGTTCAGCGTCAATCGGGTGACGTCGCCTTGCTTGTCAATCAGCAGACCGGCTTGTTCCACGTTCACCCCTGCGCCGGCGCTGCCGCCGGCGCCCACAGGTTGGGCACCAGCGCGTTGGAGTAGCCGGATACGAACGGCTTGGTGGCGCCGCTGGCGGCGTCATACACATGGCGGTGGATGCGGCCGATGTTGCCGCCATACAGATGCACGCTGATCGACACCCGGTCGTCATGCGCATTGCGCACGCGGTGCACATCGCCCAGCGTGGGCGAGACCGCGGCCACCTGGCCGGCGCTCAGCACCACGGCATCGCCGTCTTCCACCAGCCGGCCGCCTTCCACGCGGTAGTGCTGGTCCACCTCGGCGCCGCGCAGCATGCCGATCAGGCCCCACACGGTGTGATCGTGCACGGGCGTTTGCTGGCCCGGCCCCCAGAMGAAGCTGACCAGCGAGAAACGATCGAGCGGATCGCCATAGAGCAGATGCTGCTGGTAGTAGACAGGATGCGGGCGCGCCATGGCCTCAGGCAGCCAGTCGTCGTGCGCCACCAGTTCGCTCAGCGCGGCGCTGGCTTGCGCGAGGATGTCCGGCTCGCTGCTGCCCTCGCGTTCCGCCTGCGTGACCACGCGGCTGATGGTGGCAACGAACGCGCGCAGCCGATCGATGTTGCCGGTCTTGTTGCTCATGATGATTCCTCCATCTGCCATTAGCATGACTTGGGGTTTTGTTCCGCGGCTGCGCCACCCGCCTGGTAGCGGGCGCGCACGGCGGCGTTGTGCTCGCCCAGCGCCGGCGGGTCGCGGCGGATCGGCAAGCCCAGCCCGTCGATACGCAGCGGCGAGGCGAAGGTGGGGGTCTGGTGGCCGCCAGGCAGCGTCAGCGGGCGCACCCACTCCATATGCGCCACCTGCGGATCGTCCAGCGCGGCGGCATAGTCGTTGATGCGCGCATGCGGCACGCCAGCGGCATTGAAGGCGGCAATCCAGTGCGCCACGCCAGCGGTGGCAAAGCGCTCTTCCAGCAGGATCTTCAACGCGGCCTGGTTGGCCGCGCGGTCGCGCGTGGTGGCAAAGCGCGCGTCCTGCGCCAGCGCGGGCAGTGCCACCACGCGCACCACTTCAAGCCACAGCTTCTGGTTGCCCGCGGCGATGGCAAAGTAGCCGTCGGCGGCCTGGAAGGCCTGGTACGGCGCATTGCGCGGATGCGCGGAGCCCAGCTTGGCCGGGCTCCGGCCAGTGCCGAAGTACTCGCTGGTCTGTAGCGCGGCGATGCCGAGCGTGCAGCCGTACATCGGCACATCGATATGCGCGCCCGCGCCGCCGGCCCGCACCCGGGCGAGCGCGCTGGCAATGGCAAAGGCGCCGTACAGGCCCGAAGCAAAGTCCGCCAGCGGCACGCCGCACTTCACCGGCGCGCCATCGGGCTCACCGGTCACGCTCATCACGCCGGCGGCAGCCTGGATGGTGAGGTCGAACCCGCCCTCGCCTGCGCGCGGGCCGCTCTGGCCGTAGGCGGACACCGAGCAATACACCAGACCTGGCTTTTGTTCGCGAAAGCTGGCGTAGCCCAGCCCGAGCCGGTCCATCACGCCGGGACGGTTGTTCTCGATCACCACGTCGGCATCCAGGATCAACGCGCGCGCCAGCGCCACATCAGCGGCATCCTTCAGGTTGAGCGCMACCGATTCCTTGTTGCGGTTGAGCGAAGCGAAGTTCTCCGAGAAGCCATCGGACAGCGGCGGCCACTGCCGCAAGGTGTCGCCCTCGGGCGCTTCCACCTTGATCACCTCGGCGCCCATGTCGGCCAGCAGCATGCCGCAAAAGGGCCCGGCGGCAACGGTACAGAATTCCACGACCCGCACGCCTTGCAACGGCAGGTCCGGTTGGGCGAGATCACGCATGGGAAGCATCCACAGGGAAAGAGAGAGGCGCKGCGCCGTGAATCAGCTGCCCTCCTGGGCAGGCTGCCGGCCGCGCTGCGACGACGTGCTGCAACGATTATAGGGAGTTGCAAAATACGATACTATCGTTCCACATTTGAGAACAAGGTTGCGCCATTCGCATTAGGGCATCGTTTCAATGAACCAATGAACAACACCTTGATCAAGGGCCTCGGCGTGATCGAGTTGCTGGCGCACAGCGACCGCCCGCTGGGCCTCACCGAGATCGCCGCCCGCCTGGGCCTGGCCAAGAGCAATGTGCACCGGCTGCTGCAAGCGCTGACCGAGCTCAACTATGTGATCCGCGACGCCTCCGGCACCGGCTACAGCGCGTCCATCAAGCTCTGGGAACTGGGCTCGGCGGTGCTCTCGCGGCTGGACCTGCGCCGCCATGCCCAGGCGCGGATGGACAAGCTGATGCACGCTAGCGGCGAGAGCGTGCACCTGTCCGTGCTGGACCGCGCCGAGGTGGTCTACGTGCACAAGATCGACAGCCCCAACCCCGTGCGCGCCTATACCCAGATCGGCGGGCGGGCGCTGGCGCACTGCGTGGCCACCGGCAAGGCGATGCTGGCCTTCCAGCCGGACACCGCGTTGCAGCGCATGTTCAGCACGCTGGCGCCGTCCACACCCAACAGCATCGTCGAGCCCGAGCGTTTCCTGCGGGAAATGGCCAAGGTGCGCAAGCAGGGCTATGCGGTCAACCGCGGCGAGTGGCGCGAGACCGTCTACGGCGTGGCCGCGCCGATCTGCGACGGCAACGGGCACGTCATCGCCGCCATCGGGCTGTCGGGGCCCGCCGAACGGTTCAGGCCACACAAGATCAAGGGCTTTGCCGCGCTGGTGCTGAACGCGGCCACGGAAATCTCCGATGACCTGGGCGGCGGCAACCGGCACAATGCGCTAGCGCTGGCTACGCGCAGCATGGTGGCGATGCGGCGCGGGTGAGCCCGGGGCATCAGCCATGCTTTCCTGAGTTCTAAAGAGCACGCCAAAAGTGGTTTTTGCGGCACTTTACGCCACCCCCTCGGAAACGCCGGCGCCTGCCGATGCACAAAACCGGCCGACGCGTTAAGCTTGCAGTTTGGCCGCCGCGCCCAGGCGCGGCATCCCCCACCGCACCGGCACCGGCTGCGCTTGTCGCACGCAACCTTCTTCAGGAGAAAGGCATGTACCAGGATCTCGCCCTCTACATCGACGGGGAATTCGTCAAGGGAGGGGACCGACGCGAGCAAGACGTCATCAACCCCGCCACCCAGGAACTGCTAGGCAAGCTGCCGCATGCCAACCGCGGCGACCTGGACCGCGCCCTGGCCGCCGCGCAGCGCGCCTTTGAAAGCTGGAAGAAGACCTCGCCGCTGGAGCGCTCCAGGATCTTGCGCCGCGTGGCGGAACTGACCCGCGAGCGCGCCAAGGACATCGGCCGCAACATCACGCTGGACCAGGGCAAACCGCTGGCCGAAGCCATCGGCGAAGTCATGATCTGCGCCGAGCACGCCGAATGGCACGCCGAGGAATGCCGCCGCATCTACGGCCGCGTGATCCCGCCGCGCCAGCCCAACGTGCGCCAGATCGTGGTGCGCGAGCCGATCGGCGTGTGCGCTGCCTTTACGCCGTGGAACTTCCCCTTCAACCAGGCGATCCGCAAGATGGTCTCGGCCATCGGCGCCGGCTGCACGCTGATCCTCAAGGGGCCGGAAGACTCGCCCAGCGCGGTGGTCGCGCTGGCCCAGTTGTTCCACGATGCAGGCCTGCCCCCGGGCGTGCTGAACATCGTCTGGGGCGTGCCGGGCGAGATCTCCACCTACCTGATCGAATCGCCGATCGTGCGCAAGATCTCGTTCACCGGTTCGGTGCCGGTGGGCAAGCAGCTGGCCGCGCTGGCCGGCGCCCACATGAAGCGCGTGACCATGGAGCTGGGCGGGCACTCGCCGGTGCTGGTGTTTGACGATGCCGACATCGAGCCGGCAGCGGAAATGCTGGCGCGCTTCAAGCTGCGCAACGCCGGCCAGGTATGCGTGTCGCCCACGCGCTTCTACGTGCAGGAAAAAGCCTACGACAAGTTCCTGGCGCGCTTTACCGAGGTGATCGGCTCGATCAAGGTTGGCGACGGCCTGGACGACGGTACCCAGATGGGGCCGCTGGCGCACGAGCGCCGCATCGCCTCGATGGAGCAGTTCCTGGACGACGCCAATCATCGCGGCGGCAAGGTGGTGGCGGGCGGCAAGCGCATCGGCGACAAGGGCTTCTTCTTTGCCCCGACCGTGGTCACCGATCTGCCCGACGACGCCAAGCTGATGGTCGACGAGCCCTTCGGCCCGGTGGCGCCGGTGACGCGCTTCAAGGACGTGGAGGAAGTGCTGCGCCGCGCCAACAGCCTGCCGTTCGGCCTGGCCTCGTACGTGTTCACCAACTCGCTGAAGACCGCGACGGTGGTGTCCAACGGCCTGGAAGCCGGCATGGTCAACATCAACCACTTCGGCATGGCGCTAGCCGAGACGCCGTTCGGCGGCATCAAGGATTCCGGCATCGGCAGCGAAGGCGGCCAGGAAACCTTCGATGGCTACCTGGTGACCAAGTTCATCACGCAAGTCTGATGTACCGTCCTGGCCGGGCAACCGCCCGGCCAGGAAGAAAATGGCTGGCGACGTCTAGCAAGTGCGCGAGCCAGGCCTACTTCCCCCGGGCGTTGTGGTAGTCCTCGGCAAAGTCCTTCCACTGCGCCTGCGCCATCTCGCAGCCATGCCGCGCCAGGCGCAGCACCGGCGCGCGCCAGCGCGAACCGGCAGCGAATTCCTGCAACGCCTCGATCCGATCGGCAGCTTCATGCCCGCAGCCGCGCAGGTGCGCCCAGGCCGCCGAGCGTGCCATCGTGAGAAGCACTTCGTTCAGGTTGGCGCGATCGGTGTGAGGCCCAAGGTTCACGCGGTCGGCCGTGGGCTGCAGGCTCTTGACGATGTAGGACGGGCTGCTTGACACGGCACCCATGGTCACCGCCGAGAGCAGCGCAGGCGACGCCGCCTGCATGACGTGCTGGATATGCACCACGCGCGACGCGTCGTTGCCCCACGCGGGTTGCGCGCCATACGGCAAGCCTTGCCACGCGCTGGGCGCGGCGCGCTTGATGTCGATAAGCCGCTGGGCGGTGGGCGTGCCGGGCACATGCGCGAGCACCACATAGCGCTCCAGCCCCAGGCTGCCCACGCCCGCCACCCGCCGCGCCGCATCGTCGGCCACGAACTGGCCGTGGTGGGCCTGCCGCGCGAACTCGCGCAGGATGGCGCCAGCGCGCTTGCGCTCGCCTTTGAGCGGGGCCAGTGCGTGGATGTTGTCGATCAGCAGGCGCCGTTTCCCGCCACGCCGCACGGTGCGCGCCGCCAGGACCTCGCCGCGGCGGCGGCGTTTGACGCGGCGCAGCAGCGTCGCCACCAGGCCGGTGGCGGTGGCACGCTCCACCCAGCGCGGCTTGCCGCTGGCCAGCACCGCCGCGTAGGTATCGAGCATGTGCTCGGCGCCCGCGCGCGCGTCGGCATCCGACAGGCCGAGCTGCGGTGCCGCGATCATCAGGCTGGACAGCAGGCGCACAAGGTCCACCGTCAGCGGCGCAACCATCGCGTCATCGAAGTCGTTCAGATCGAAATAAACCAGCCCGTTGTCGCCCTTGAAGCTGCCCAGGTTTTCCAGATGAAGATCGCCGCAGACATAGGTGGTGGGTGCCTCCATCAGCGCGGCCTCGGTGCCCACCGAGGCCGCGTAGAGATGGTTAGTGCCACGCAGGAAGGAGAACGGATCGGCGGCGATGGCGGCGAGCTTGCGGGTCAGCCGCTCGGGATCGCGGCCATGGTTATAGATCAGGATGGCTTCCGTAGCTGGGTGCATGGTTTCCTCGTAGTGGCGGCAGCCGGGCAAGTGTACCCGGATGGCGCCCACGGAACACGCACCGCACGGACAGGCGCGCTCAGCGGAAGAAAACGCCGCGCAAGAGGAACGTGTAGTCCGCCTCGGCCGCCATCAGGCCCACCAGCACCAGCAGGCAGAGCGGCGGCAGCAGGATGGCGCAGATCAGCGCCAGCCGCTCCCAGGCCATGTGCATGAACACGGCCAYGATCAATCCGGCCTTCATCAACATGAAAAGCAGGATCAGGGTCCAGCGCAGATAGCCCTCGAAATGGAAGTAGTCCACCAGGTACGACAGCGTGGACAGCACGAACAACAGCGCCCAGATCTTCAGGTACAGGCCAATGGGATGTTGCTGGCCATGCTGCTGCCCGTGCGCTTGCCCGTGGGGCAGATCGCCGTGCGAGCCGGCAACGGCGGGGGCCTGCGCGGGCACTTCGGGAGATGGGGTCGACGCAGCCATGAGGGGCCTCACCAGAGATAGAACAGCGCGAAGATAAACACCCACACCAGGTCCACGAAGTGCCAGTAGAGCCCGGCGATCTCCACGATCTGGTAGTTGCCCGTGCGCTCGTAGCGGCCCCGCAGCACCTTGGTGGCGACGATCAGCAGGTAGATCACGCCGCAACTCACATGCAGGCCATGGAAGCCGGTGATCATGAAGAAGGCGGAGCCGAACTGCGGCGCCCCCATCGGGTTGCCCCACGGGCGCACGCCCTCGGTCATGATCAGCTTGGTCCATTCAAAGGCCTGCATGCTGACGAAGGCCACGCCGAACAGCGCCGTGGCAAACATGAGCAACGCGCATCTCACGCGATCGCGCCGATACGCAAAGTTGACGGCCATCGCCATCGTCCCACTGCTGCTGATGAGCACGAAGGTCATGATGGCGATCAGCAGCAACGGCACCTCGGTGCCGCCCACCTTGAGCCCGAACACGATGCTGGGGTTCGGCCAGGGCGCGGTACTAGCGATCCTGACCGTCATGTACCCGGTCAGGAAGCAGCTGAAGATGAAGGTATCGGAGACGAGGAAGATCCACATCATCGCCTTGCCCCACGACACCTTGAAGGCCTGCTGGTCCGAGGACCAGTCGGCCACCAGCCCGCGCAAGCCGGTCACCGCCGGTGCGGATGAAGTGGGTAGCGAAGACATGCGCACGTCTCCTTCGAGAATCAGCCGGGCCGCCTAGCCGCGGCCGCAGATAAAGCGAACAAACTCCGGCGTGAGCCAGCCAAGCGCGGCCAGCAGCACCAGCCACACGGCCAGCAGGAAATGCCAGTAGCGCGCGCACAGGCGAATGCGCAGCGCGCTGCCCGGCCCGGCGCGCATGGCCATCGCCCAGCCGGCCAGGCCGCCCAGCACATGCAGGCCATGCATCGCGGTCAGCAGGTAGAAGAAGCTGCCGGACGGGTTATTGGCAGGCACCACATGGATGGCAAGCAGGGCCTGCCATGCCCACAACTGCGACGCCACGAACGCCGCCGCGGCCAGCCCGCCGAAGCACAGCACGCGGTGCGCCACCGAGACACGTCCGGCGCGGGCCGCGCGCGCGGCCACCAGCATCACCCCGCTCCCCGCGGCCAGCAAGGCCGTGGACAGCCAGACCTGCCACGGCAACGCCACGGCGTGCCAGTCAGGCGAATCCATGCGCATGGCATACGCAGCGATAAACAATGCAAACAGCGAACTCACCACGCCCATGAACACCCACAGCCCGATGCTGCCCGGCGCGGGCCCCGCGCGCTGCCTGCCCACATCGCCGGGGCCGGGGCCCGGGCGCCGCTCGCCGTCGGCACCGGCGCGATAGATCAGGTTCGCGTTCATGCCACGGCTCCATGGCTGGTATGTGGTTCGGGCTCGGCGCCCCCGGCCTCGGGTGGCGCGTTCTGCGCGATGAAATCCTCCCTCGCGCCCGGCACGCTATAGGCGTAGGCCCAGCGATGCACCACCGGCTGCTCCGCGCCCCAGTTGCCGTGCACGGGCGGCGTATCCGGCGTCTGCCACTCCAGCGAGGCCGCGCGCCAGGGATTTGACCCTGCCAGCCTGCCGTGCCTGAGGCTCCAGGCCAGGTTGACGATGAACAGCAACTGCGCCGCGGCCACGATAAATGCCGCCACGGAGATATAGGCGTTCATGGTGTGCGCCGACTCGGGGATGAAGGCGTAGTTGTCATAGGCGTAATAGCGCCGCGGCATGCCAAGGATGCCCAGGTAGTGCATCGGGAAGAAGATGGCATAGGTGCCGACGAACGTCACCCAGAAATGAATGTGCCCCAGCTTGTCGTTGAGCATGCGGCCGGTGACCTTSKGGTACCAGTGATAGATSCCGCCAAACACCACCAGGATCGGCGAMACGCCCATCACCATATGGAAGTGCGCGACCACGAAATACGTGTTCGACAACGGAATGTCCACGCTGACATTGCCCAGAAACAGCCCGGTCAGCCCGCCGATCACGAAGGTGCTGATAAAGGCGATGGCAAACAGCATCGGCACCGAGAAATGGATGTCGCCCCGCCACAGCGTAATGACCCAGTTATAGACCTTGATGGCGGTGGGAATGGCGATGATCAGCGTGGTGGTGGCAAAGAAGAAGCCGAAGTACGGGTTCATCCCGCTCACGAACATATGGTGCGCCCACACCACCACCGACAGCACGCCGATAGCCAGGATGGCCCACACCATGGTGCGATAGCCGAAGATGCTCTTGCGCGAATGCACGCTGACGAGGTCGGAGACGATGCCGAACGCCGGCAACGCGACGATGTACACCTCCGGGTGGCCGAAGAACCAGAACAGGTGCTGGAACAGCAACGGGCTGCCGCCCTTGTAGTTGAGCTGCTGGCCCAGCGACACGATCGCCGGCATGAAGAAGCTTGTGCCCAGCGTGCGGTCCAGCAGCATCATCACGCCCGACACGAACAGCGCCGGAAAGGCCAGCAGCGCSAGGATGGTSGCCATGAAGATGCCCCACACGGMKAGCGGCATGCGCAKCAKCGTCATGCCCTSSGTGCGSGCCTGSAGCACGGTGGTSACGTAGTTGAGCCCACCCATGGTAGCGGCCACGATGAAGATCAGCAGCGACACCAGCATCAGGATGATGCCCCACTCATAGCCGGGCGTGCCCGGCAGGATGGCCTGTGGCGGATACAGCGTCCAGCCGGCGCCGGTGGGCCCGCCCGGTACGAAGAAGCTCGACAGCAGCACCAGCACCGAGAGGAAGTAGACCCAGAAGCTCAGCATGTTGAGGTACGGGAACACCATGTCGCGCGCCCCCACCATCAGCGGGATCAGGTAATTGCCGAAGCCGCCAAGAAAGAGCGCCGTAAGCAGGTAGATCACCATGATCATCCCGTGCATGGTCACGAACTGGTAGTAGCGGTTGGCATTGATAAACGTGAAGTGCCCGGGGAAACCCAGTTGCAGGCGCATCAGGTTGGAGAGCACCACGCCGATCAGCCCCACGAAGATGGCCACCAGCGTGTACTGCACGGCGATTACCTTGTGGTCCTGGCTCCAGATGTAGCGGGTAAAGAAGCTCTGCGGTCCGTCGTGGGCGRCCTCGTCGGCGTATGCCATTGCACTCCCTCCTGTAGCCTTCCTTGCAACCTGCGTGCGACCTACCTGGCCGCAGCGCCCGACGCGGCGCCCGCCTGCGTTGCCGCACCGGGCGCGCCGTTGGCGCGGATGTAGGCAATCAGCGCGCTCACCTCCTCGTCGCTCAAGGCCATCTTCGGCATGAGCGGGCCGAAGCCCTTGACCAGGCGCGCCTGCGGATCGGTGATCTCGATCTTCAGGTAAGCATCGTCGACCTTCGCGCTGCTGCCGTCGGCAAAGGTGCCGATGCTGCCATACAAGCCCTTCCAGCTTGGCCCCACGCCAACGGTGCCATCGATGCTGTGGCAACCCACGCAGCCCTTGCTCTGCGCCAGCGCGCGGCCCTGCTCGACGAGCGTATCGGCTGCCGGCGCGCCAGCGGGCGCAGCCGCCGCCGCCGCGGGAGGCGTCTTCACCATGGTCAGCGCGAACGTCGGCTGGCGCGCGAGCCATGCCTGGAACGCCGCCTCGTCCTCCACCACCACGTGGCCACGCATGTTGTAGTGGCCAACCCCGCACAGTTGCGCGCACAGGATCTCGAACGTGCCCGCCTTGGTCGGCGTGAACCAGAACGACGTGACAGTGCCTGGCACCATGTTCATGCGGGCGCGAAACGGCGGCACGTAGAAGTCGTGGAGCACGTCCTTGGAGCGCAGCAGCACCTTGACCGGGCGATTCAGCGGCAGATGGACTTCCTGGCCGGCAACGATGATGTCGTCCTGCCCGCGCGGGTCGTCCGGGTTCACGCCGAGCGGGTTGGCGGGGGTGACAAAGCGCGGGTCCGAGGTGCCGAGCTGGCCGCCCCGGCCGGGGAAGCGAAAGCCCCACTGCCATTGCTGGCCCACCACCTCCAGAACCATGGCGTCGCCGGGTGGGCGCACGTACTCAGCATAGACGAACAGGCCCGGCGCCAGCAGCGCGATCACCCCAAGCGTGGTGCCCGCGATCAGCCACAGCTCCAGCTTGCTGTTCTCCGGCTGATAGGCTGCGCGCGCGCCGTCGCGATGGCGGTAGCGCCAGACGATGTAGGCAACGAACAGGTTGATGATGACGAAGAAGATGCCGGTGATGACCAGCGTGATGGTCAGCGTGTCGTCCATCTGCTTCCAGTTGGAGGCAAGCGGCGTCGCCCACCACGGGCTCACGAAATGGAAGAGCACCGAGGCAACGACGATGATCACGATTGCAATGGCTATCGCCATACCGACCCTCCCGCTTGCGTACAGAAGGTTGCGAACTACACGCAAGCTGAGATAAGACTAGTGCATCTGGTCCGCCACCGGCAAGGCGGCCTTGACAGCGCTTTGGGTGCGATGCCACACACAATCGGCCCCCC
>NZ_JBFTSF010000179.1:0-13296 GCF_056399905.1 Cupriavidus sp. 01L46 | reverse complement strand
GCATATCCATGTCTCCTCATTGTCATTGCATTGATGCCCGCGCCGCCAGCGCTTGGCCGGGGCAGCCCCTCGATGTCCCGAGCCGGCAGGGCGCGGCGATCTTGGTCGCACCTACCGTGCCGACCCAAGGATACCGTAGGTGCAATGCCGGCTCGCCGGCCGGAAATGCCGCTCGCTCGCACCTCGCCATCATGACATCGGCGCCTCCCCACGCCAAGCGGGCTGCACGGGCAGCGGCAACGTTCGATGAAGCCGGAGAGGCGGTGAACGCCACGGCGTGGGCCGACGTCTACCGCACGGCTTGCCTCAATGCACCGAACAATGCGATGCGCTATGCAGCCTCTACCCTTACTCCAGGGTCACATTGGCCTTCTTGACCAGGGCAGCATAGCGCGCCGCTTCGCTCTGGAAGAACCTGGCGGCTGCCTCCGGCGTGCCGGGATTGATCGTGTTGCCCTGCTTCTTCATCGCTTCCAGCACGTCCGGGCTGGTGAATGCCTTGGCAAACAACGTGTTGAGGCGCTTGACCTCGGCCGGCGGCAGCCCTGCCGGGCCTACCACGGCAAACCAGCCCTCGACCGCGTAGTTGGGCAAGCCTTGTTCTGCGATGGTGGGAATATCCGGTGMGGCCGGCGAGCGCGTCGCGCCACACAGGCCGATCGCGCGCAGGGATCCGCTCTTCAGATGCGGCGCCACGGCATTCAGCGCTACCACGCCCATCTCCACCTGGCCAGCGATCAGGTCGGTCAACATCGGGCCGGTGCCTTTGTAGGGCACGTGGCGGGCTTTGACGTGCGCTTCATCGAGGAACATCTCAGCGGCGAGCTGGATGATGGTGCCGTTGCCCGACGATGCATAGTTGAGCGAATCGGGCTTGGCCTTGAGCAAGGCAATGAGTTCCTGCACGTTCCTGGCGGGAACCTTGGGGTTGACCACCAGGACCAGCGGCGTGGAGCCGATCACGCTGATGGGCGTGAAGTCCTTGATCGCGTCGAACGGCATCTTCTTGTACACGCTCGGGTTGATCACGTGGTTGTTGGAGAACAGCCCCAGCGTGGTGCCATCGGGTGGCGCCTTGGCCACCGCCGCCGCGCCGGTCATRCCGCCGGCGCCGGGAAGATTCTCGATCACCACCGGCTGGCCCAGGCTCTTGCCCAGCGAAGGCCCGGCAGCGCGTGCGATCGCGTCCACGCCCGAGCCAGCGCTGATCGGCAGGATCAGGCGCACCGGCCGGCCCGAGCCTTGGGCCAGCACGGTGCCTGCCAGCAAGGCAAGCGTGAGTGCCATCGCCGAAGCGGCCATGCCGAGTGCTGCCCGGCGCGAAAGGGGGAATGCCATGTCTGTCTCCGTATGTTTATCGTTCTAGTCCGCGTGGCCGTCCGAAGCCACGTGGCAAAGTGCGAAGCTTCAGTCCGGGATATGCGCGCCGAGGCCGGCCAGGATCTCGTCGTTGTGCTCGCCAATGCCCGGCAACGGCATGCGCACGCCAGGCCTGCGTCCGCCCATCAATAGCGGCAGCAGCACAACGTCCGTGGTGCCGCCGTCCTCGGTCTGCATCGGCACCAGGCCTCCGCTTGCCTTGAGGTGCGGATCCTCCAGCAGTTGCTCCGGACGCATGATGGGCGCGTAGGGAATGCCCGCGGCTTCGAGCTTCGGCGAAAGCGCCTCCACGCGATGGTCCTTGAGAATCTCGCCCAGCCGCTCCAGCAATGCCGGGCGTACAGCAACGCGCATGGCGTTGGTGGCAAGTGCCGGATCGGCTGCCAGGTCGGGGCGTTGCAGCACGTCGCACAAGGTGTTGAACTGCTTGTCGCTGACGGCACCGATAAACAATTGCTCGCCTTCGGCTAGCGTGAACACGTCGTAGACGCTCCAGGCGGAGACGCGCGACGGCATCGGCGGCGGCGGCGCGCCGGTCATCGAGAACTGCTGCATGTGCTGGGACGACAGGAACACGCAATTCTCGAACAGGGCGCTCTGCACTTCCTGTCCCTTGCCGGTGCGGTCGCGCTCCCGCAGGGCAGCCATCACGCCGATGGCGCCGAACATGCCGCCCATGATGTCGTTGACCGAGGTGCCGGCGCGCAGCGGGCGGCCCTTGGGCCCGGTCATGTAGGACAGGCCGCCCATCATCTGCACGACTTCGTCAAGCGCCAGGCGGTGTTCATAGGGCCCGGGCAGGAAGCCCTTGTGCGAGACGTAGATCAGCTTGGGAAACCTGGCGGACAGCGTGGCGTAGTCCAGCCCGCATTTCGCCATCAGCCCCGGGCGGAAGTTCTCCAGCAGCACGTCGCACTGGCCAATTAGCTCCGCTGCCGTGGCCTGCCCTTGCGGGGTGGTGATATCGATGACGACGCTCTTCTTGTTGCGGTTGAACGAGCGGAAGAAACCAATGCCAAGGCCGGGCAGGTTGCGCGTCTTGTCGCCACCGGGCGGCTCGACCTTGATGACTTCGGCGCCCAGGTCCGCGAGGATCATGCCGCAGGTCGGGCCCATCACCATATGCGTGAACTCAACCACGCGGACGCCGGCGAGCGGCAAGGAGGCATTATCAGTGTTCATGATCGACTCTCAGGCGGAAAGCCGCATCGGCAATCGATGCAGGAAATGTCTTGGGCAAGCCGGCGCGCCACAGTGTGCCGTGCAGGGTTTCAGTGGCCAGCCAGCCAGCTACGCGCGCGCGCAGCGACAGCAAGCGGCCGATGTCGATGCCGGTTTCGAAGCCCATGCTGCCTAGCAGGAATGCCAGGTCTTCCGTGGCGACATTGCCGCTGGCGCCGGGCGCGTGCGGGCAGCCGCCGATGCCGGCGAGGCAGGCATCGAAACGGGTCACCCCGGCTTCCAGGGCAGCATAGACATTGGCCAGGCCAAGCCCGCGCGTGTCATGGAAGTGGCCGCACCAGAAGCGGTCGCCGGCAATTGCCGTGGCGCGTTCGAACAGGCTGCGCACCATGGCGGGGTCGGCATAGCCCACCGTGTCGGCCAGGCTAACGCGATCCGCGCCGGCATCCAGCAGGGCCTGCATCAGGCGCAGCACCTCGTCCGGATGCACATGGCCCTGGATCGTGCAGCCGAAGGCCGTGCCCACGCCACCTTCGATTAACGTCTTGGAGCCGGCCGCGTCACGAGCGGCACGGATCCTGGCGACCTCGGCCACCACGTCGTCGGGTGTCTTGCGCAAGTTGGCCAGGCTATGCGCATGGCTGGCGGAGAGCGGCATCAGCATCAGGTCCGCGCCGCTGGCGATGGCGTTCTCCGCGCCTCGCAGGTTCGGCACCAGGACCGAGACGAACAGCCCCGGCAGCGACTTGGCAAAGTCCACGAGTTCCGCGGTATCGGCAAGTTGCGGCAACAGCTTCGCCGGGACGAAGGAGCCCACCTCGATCTCGCGCTGGCCTGCCGCGTAGGCCGCCTGGATCCACTCGCGCTTGGCGGAAGTCGGCAGGATGGTGGCGATGCTTTGCAGCCCGTCACGCAGCCCAACCTCGCGGATCACGGCTTGGCGCGGTGCCGATGGAGTGTGCGTTGTCATTGGATCTGTGTTCCCTCGGAGGTTGGTGCCTCGGTCTGGCCTATGCACTCTATGTTGTTCCGGCCTGAGCCAGAAGCGGTAATCAAGAAGCGCCAGCATTCCGGATTGKAACTTCTAAGCGAATCATCCCGATGCGTGCCCAAGCCAGCGGCCCACCAGCTGCCGCGCACGAGGTGCCAAGTGCCGCCGCTTGCGTCCAGCCCGGGGAATTTCCGGTTGTGACAAAAAACGTTAAGATAGCCGCACTAAATTTCCAGATTGGAAATCCTCTGTTGAAGGCTCTCGATGCGTGATCTAGACCTCACCTCCCTGCGCCTGTTTGTTGCGGTTTGCGAGACGCGCAACATGGCGCGCGCCGGCGAACAGCAGCACATCGTGGCTTCGGCCATCAGCAAGCGGCTGGCGCAGCTGGAAGACACGGTGGGCGTCACGCTGTTCGAGCGGCGCCGGCGCGGCGTGATCCCGACCGCGGCGGGTGAGATCCTGCTTGAGCACGCTCGCGCCATGCTGGCCGCGGCTGATCGCGTGGAGCGCGACATGGCCGACTACGGCACCGGCATCAAGGGGCAGGTCCGCTTGCTGGCCACCGTATCGTGCATGGCCGAGTCGCTGCCCGACGATATCGCGAGCTTCCTGCAGGTGCCCGCGCATCGGGACATCCGCGTCACCGTCGAGGAAAGCCTCAGCCGCGATCTCGTCCGCTCGTTGCGTGAAGGATCCGCATCGTTGGGTATCTGCTGGGATGCCGCGGATCTGGAAGGATTCCAGACCCGGCCCTATCGCAGCGATGCCCTGGCGGCCATCGTGCATCCCGAGCACCCGCTCGCTAGCCAGGCGGATTGCACGTTCGAGCAAACGCTGGAGTTCGACCACATCGGGCTGCCCGGGCAGACGGCTGTGCACACCATGCTTGCACGCGCCGCGGCCATCATCGGCAAGCCGATGGCGTACCGCGTGGTGGTTTCCTCGTTCGATGCGTCCCTGCGCTGCGTGCGCGCGAATCTGGGTCTTGCCATCGTGCCCCGCGAGGTGGTTGAGCCCATTTACGCCAGCTTTGGCGTACGGGTGATCCCGCTCACCGATCGCTGGGCGCAGCGCCGCTTCGCGATCTGCTTGCGCGACGAGGCAAGCCTCTCGCCAGCGGCAAGACTGCTGGTGGACTACCTGGAACAAAAGGCAGCAGGCTGACAGCCCGCCGGCGCTTCATCTCAAGCTTCATCCCAGGCTTCAGCGCATGGCGTTGCGCAGCCGGCGCAGGCTGGATTCACGATGACAAGGCGTACAACAAACCGAGGGCCAGCAGGCATCCGGTCAGTTTCAGGTAGTACCCGCCACCGTGATGAGGTTGGCCTGTGCGTGGTGCATTGCGGCTGTGCGGCATCATGTTGCTCACCGGATTGGACAGCCCACAGGTTAAGAACTCGCCCATGCAAAAGGCGTAGAAAGCTATCAGCCGGGCATAAACAGCCCGTCAATGTCCATCAGCCGCCGGATGATTCCCCACCTACAATGAATTGTCGGGCGGGGCTGGCTTGGACCTTTGCCTTGTTGCGGGCAGCCGCAGGCCACGGATGACGGTCCGGCAAAGGAGCATGATCGATGCGCTCGCCAGGGATATCCGGCCTGCGCCTGAGGCGCATTGCCGCCAGGGTTGCGGTTGGCATCATCGGCCTGATCGTCATCGGCCGCCTCACCGGCATGCTGATCGACTGGCTGTGGTTTTCCTCCATCGGCTATGTCAGCGTTTTCTGGACGGTCCTTGTCACCAAGGTGCTTCTGTTTGCCGCCGTCTTCGCTGCGTCRGCGGGCGCGATCTGGGTATCGGGATCGCTGGCGCACCGCTATGCGAGCCCGCCTGGCTCCTGGAAGGCGGAGGTCTTGAGCGAGCTGGTCGGCGAAGTCGCGCCGCACCTGCCCTGGCATGCCGCCATCGCCGGTGCCGCCGTCCTCCTGGGCCTGCTCCTCGCCACCAGCGGAATCCCGGACTGGGACCTCGTGCTTCGCTACTTCAACCAGGTGCCCTTTGGCAAGGCCGATCCGATCTTCGGCAAGGACATCGGCTTCTATCTCTTCTCGCTGCCTGCCTATCTTGCACTGAGGAACTGGCTGTTACTGCTGCTGTGCTGCAGCGCAGCCGCCGCCGCCGTGGTGTACGGGATGCGCGGCGACATCGCCTGCATGCGCTCGCCGCGCGGGCTTTCGCCTGCGGCCGCCGTCCACGGCTCGGCCCTGCTGGGCTTGTTCTTCCTGCTGCAGGCCTGGTCCTACTGGCTCGACCGCTTTCTGCTGCTCTATGGGGACAACGGCGTGGTGGTGGGCGCCAGCTATACCGATATCCATGTGGGCCTGCCAGTCCTGTGGCCGCTGATCGGCCTGGCCACCGCGGCCGCAGCCGCTTCATGGGCCAATATGCGCTGGCGGGGCTATCGCATTCCTGCCGCCTCGGCGCTGGCCGTGTTCGGCAGCGCATTCGTACTGGTGCTGATCTACCCGGCGCTGTTCCAGCGTTTCTATGTCAAGCCGAACGAATTGCAGCTGGAGACGCCCTATATCGCCCACAATATTGCGCTGACGCGCGACGCCTATGGCCTGGCGCAGATAGCGGTAAAGCCGTTTCCCGCCGACCAGAACCTGGATCTCGCCGCGCTGCAGGCCAATCGCCCAACCATCGACAATATCCGCCTGTGGGATCTGCAGCCGTTGCGGGATACCTACGCGCAGTTGCAGGAGATCAGGACCTATTACAAATTCCTGGCGACAGACATCGACCGCTACCGGTTCGACGCCCGTTACCAGCAGGTGATGCTCTCGGCGCGGGAGCTGGAACCGTCGCTGCTTCCTGCCAATGCCCAGACCTGGGTCAACCTGCATCTGCTGTTTACCCACGGCAATGGCGTCGTGATGTCGCCGGTCACGGAGAAATCCACGGAAGGCCTGCCTACGCTTTACCTGAAGGATATTCCGCCCGTCTCCAACGGCGGCCCGCGCATGGTTGAGCMGCGCCTGTACTTTGGTGAAGGCGGCAAGGGCTATGTGATCGTCAACGGCAACACCCCCGAATTCGATTACCCCAAAGGCGATGAGAACGTCTATACGACCTACCACGGGCGCGACGGCGTCGCGATCGGCAGCGTGGCGCTGCAGGCCCTCTTCGCCTGGCAATTCGACGATCCCAACATCCTGGTGACCAGCTACATCACGCCCGCGAGCCGAATCCTGCTCCATCGCAATATCCAGGACCGGGTACGCACGATCGCCCCGTTCCTCAGCCTCGACCGTGACCCCTACATCGTCGTGAGCGGCGGGCGGCTTTTCTGGATCCAGGATGCCTACACCACCAGCCGCTGGTTCCCGTACTCCCAGCCAGGCACCGGTGACGGCGACAATTACATCCGCAATGCGGTCAAGGTGGTGATCGATGCGTACAACGGGACTGCCGATTTCTACATCAGCGATCCGGCTGATCCCGTCGTGCGGACGTACCAGCGCATTTTCCCGGGCCTGTTCAAGCCGCTGGGCGCGATGCCGCAAGACCTGCAGCTGCATATCCGCTACCCCGAAGACCTGTTCCTGATCCAGGCCCAGGTCTACCGCGCCTATCACATGGAAACGCCGGAAGTCTTCTACAACAGAGAGGATCTCTGGCAGTTCCCGCGCAAACAGGCCGACATCGACGCGGGCACCGGCCCTGGCTCGCCCATGACGCCCTACTACATGATCGTGCGGCTACCGGCGCAGCCGCGCGCCGAATTCGTGCTGATGCTGCCGATGGTGCCCAGCCAGCGCGAGAACATGATTGCGTGGCTGGCGGCGCGTTGCGATCCGCCTGACTACGGCAAGCTCGTCGTCTATGCCTTTCCCAAGGACAAGCTGGTCTATGGGCCATTCCAGATCGAGGCGCGCATCCAGCAAAACACCGAGATCTCGCAGCAGATTTCGCTATGGAACCAGATGGGTTCGCGCGTCATCCGCGGCCACCTCCAGGTCGTGCCCATCGACAACGCGATTCTCTACGTCTCGCCGCTCTACTTGCGCGCGGAGTCCGGCCAGTTGCCAGAGTTGAAACGGGTGATCGCCGCCTATGGCGACCATGTGGTGATGGAGGAATCCTTGGGCGCGGCCCTGGCGGCGCTCTTCAAGGAAGCGGCCCCGGTGGCGGCCGCGCCCGGTGGCGCGCCAGATGGCCGCGCCCGCGAGGCACTCGCCCACTATGACCGCGCCATGGAGCGATTGAAGGCAGGCGACTGGGGCGGCWTTGGCGCCGAACTCGATGCACTGAAGCCACTGCTCGAAGCGCTCGGCGCCAGGCGCGCCGATGCGCAGAAATGACGAACGATCATGCAAACAACCGCGCCGGTCGCCACGCCGGCGATAAAGCCGACACGCGCTTGCAACGGCTAGAATGAGCGCCTACGACCGCCGCACCATGTTCGCTCGCTCTGGAGGAAGACCCATGAAAGCCTGGATCGCAATGGCCGTTGGCGCGCTTGGCTGCGCAATGGCGTTCCTGGCGGGTCCGGCTTGCGCCGCGGACACGGCGACGCTGACCATTGCGGCCGGTGCGCAACAGCGCAACTACACGCGGGATGCGCTGCTGAAAGACCGCCGCCTGACCGATGTGACGGTGGACGACGACAACCTGAAACGCCGCCTGACATTCAAGGCGATCCCCTTGGCCGCCTTGCTGCGCGGCATGCCGGTGACGGCCGACGCGAGCGCGACGACCGCAGCCAGCGATGGCTATGTCTCTCACCTGCCGACGCGCCTGTTGCTGGCCGAAAGCGCCGACGAGCCGCGCGCCTGGCTCGCGGTGGAAAATCCTGCCGCGCCGTGGCCGACGCTCAAGGGCCAGGACATCGGGCCGTTCCGCCTGATCTGGACAGTGCCGGCGGGCCGCGCCGCTTCCCTTGTCAACGAGAGCCTCTGGACGTACAGCATCGTGCGCATCGACATCACCGCGCCGCCGGCGGAGCGCTTTGCGGCCATCCGGCCCGCCCCCGGCCTGCCGGCGGACGGCGCGGTCATGCGCGGCTTTGCGACATTCCAGCGCGTTTGCTTCTCGTGCCACTCCCTCAACCGGGTCGGCGACGCGCACCTTGGCCCCGACCTGAATGTGCCGCACAGCGCCGTCGACTATCTGGGCGACGACAAGCTGGCCACGCTGATCCGCGACCCGCAGTCGCTGCGCTGGTGGCCCAACGCGCGCATGTCGGCGATCGACGAAAAAACGCTGTCCGACGCTGATCTGAAGGACTTGCTGGCGTATCTGCATCACATGTCTGGACGCAAGGCGGCGGCGCCCGCGGCGGGTTCCTGAGCCTTGATGCACCCGTGCCGGATGGCACGGTCCGGCATCCGGTTCAATTGACAATGTGATAGGTGACCGAGTGCGCCTCAACTGGCGACACCACCTCCCACCTGTGGAGCATTCTCTCGATGGCCGCATTCGTCAGCGTGGTGTCGCGCTTGCGGTTGCGCGACAGGATGGTCTGCTCCGCGGCCTCCAGATAGACGACATTGACTTCAGCGCCGTACGCGAACAGCAAGTCGAGGGTTTTCGCGCGCATCTGCCGGCTCAGGTGCGTCGCGTTCCAGACGAACGGCATGCCCTCGCGCAGCAGCGCTTTTGCCTGGTCGACGGCAAAGTGCATCGCCGCGCCCTCGTTCTTCCCGTACTTCAGCCCAAGGGCCTCGCGTGCGTCGTCAAACCCCACAACCGGCAGACCGGCGCAGCATGTCTTGATCCAGGTGCTCTTGCCTGTGGCTGGCAGGCCGCTCAGGACCGTCACGGTGGAGCCCGCCTCGCGGTGGTAAGCATAGTCCGGATGTACGTCTTCGCCCCGGAGGTAGCGCATCCGAGTCCAGCGGTCCGCGAAGGCGCGTGGCTGGCCATAGCATCCCTCCTCGCGCGCTAACTCGCGAAACAGCGCGATGTCGACCAGCACGTCTTCGCTGTCTGCGCATACCCGCCCACGCATGTCGGCCTCGGCCAGCGCCGCCAGCTCGCTGACGTCGAGTTCCAGCGACAGGCGCCGCACCACCATCTCCGCGGACTCGCCGGACCGGCTTCCCCGGATGGCATAGAACGGCAGCTGATGCACGTGGATCAGCCGGCAAACCGCTTCGCGCAAGGCAAAGGGCACGCCGCTGCGCCACAACAGCACGCGCGCATCGACCGCGCCGCGCGCAGAGTGGCCCGGCTGGCCGATCGCCCCGGTTTGCGGGTCTACCCGCGTGGTGGCGGGCTTTGCGATGTCGTGCAGCAGCGCCGCATGAAACAGGACAAAGCGGCGCTCGGGCGTGGCCGCCGCATAGTCATCCAGCCCCACCAGGGACTGGACCACCAGTTTTGTATGGGTCCAGACGTCGCCCTCCGCGTGATAGCGCGGATCCTGCGGCGTGCGGCGCAACGGCTCCAGGCATGGGAGTGCCGCCATCAAGGCCTGCCAGTCCGGGTCCACGCCCGGGGCAGGCACGAGTGCCATCAGGCTCGCGTAGGCAGGCGCCCGCAACACGGATGCCGTGCGCAGCGATTGCAGGTTCGCTGCGGTCAACAGTTCGGTCATTTCCATTGCGGCTCTCCTGCGTGTTCACGCATGTGGTTCTGCTCGAACGCGTGGTTGTGCATCCAGTGCGCGTCCGTCTGCACATGCCCGGTGCGCACGAACTTCGCCACGCAGCGCTTGAAACCGGCATAGGGGAACTCGCCCGCGATCCGGACCACATAGCCCTCCATCCGCTCGCGCTCACGTTCGCTCCACAGGGCCTGGATCGCCGCGGCGTCGAACACGCCGTCGTAGAGCACCGGCACCGGTTCGATACCGAGCAGCGCAAACCACTCCAGCGTTTCATCCCAACCGAGGCATACATTGCGCGCGTTCCAGATCGAGAACCCGAGGAAGAACGAAGCCAGTTCCCGGTAACGGATCGAATGCGTGGCGAACAGGTTCTCGCCACAGACTCGCCAACCCTGCGGAATATCCGTGCGCATCGCGCCCCAGAATCCCTTGAGCCAGTCACGGCTTGGATGATGGCGGCTGTCCAGGCTCCGGGCGTGCATGCCCGTGCGGTAGAGCGAAGTGTTTTCTCCGTCCATCTTGGACGTGACAATCACGCGGCAACCCTGGAAGGCACCCAGGGACTCGATCCTCCGGTCATCGTCGCTGAGCCCTGGCGACCACGGCAAATGCGGCGTGCGCGGGTATTTCACGCGATCGGCTACCGGGTCGGCAGGGTTGGTTTCCCGAAGCACTTCGGGTTGTTGCATCGTCATTTCGAACTCCATAAGACATGGGAGCCGACGATGGGATGGCGCGTGGCGGTATTGGTGGTGCCGGCAGGCAACTCAGGCCTGGGACAGCGTAAGCGCTTGAGGCAAGCACAGCAGGCGAAGAGCGCGGGCGCGCCATCGGCACTCTGCATGTGCAGGTGTCGTCGGCATCAGAGGGTGATGGCGGACATGCGGGGCACTTTACTCTCCAGGAACAAGGGGTGAACGATCAACTGCACAAGCGTGCAGGTGCCGGATATTACACAGGCGGCGCCGGTGCGTAAATCGTGCGTTGCTCGCTTTCCACACCACGCGCGCCCGGACCTGCGGCCCGATTGGCGCTTTGCAGCGTGGCACGGGCGGGCTGTGCGCGCCCGATCCCGGCATAATCCGCAGGAGATACCCAGACGAGCCGGCGCAAAACATGAACGACTGTCCCCGATGCGCGCACCCAGGGCTTGCCGCTTGCCTTGGCGAGGTGACCCATGGCGTTGCGGCCCCAATACCGATMGGGAAGCCGGTCGGGAAGCCGGTCGGGAAACCGCCGATCTTGCCGGCGATACTTCTGCCCGCCGCACTGGCGCTGGCACTCGGCCACAGCCACGACGGCTGGGCGGCGCCCCAGGCCGAGCAGCCCACGCTAAGCATCGAAGAGCGTGCGACAGAGCCGCCCCAGCTGTTCCCCCCGACTTACGATGAAGCGGTCACGGCGCTGATCCGTGCGTTTGACGTCGGCACCATCCTTGCGGCTGGCCTGGACCAGGCCTTTGCCAGGCTGCCGGCGAAAATCGGACCCATCCCCAAAGAGCGCTACACGCAATGCGCCCGCGCGAAGCTCTCGTCCGAGGTGGTCGAGGCGGCAGTCCGGCCCGCGCTGGTACCGGAGATCCAGGATGCCGGGCTGGCGATGCGGCTGGCGCGCTTGCTGGGCTCGCCGGTCGGGCGCAAGACCAAGGAGGCGGCGCTGTCGGGCAAGACGATGGCCGAGGCCGGCATTACGGGGGCCGACCTGCTCGAATTCAACCGCTTCATGGAGAACCCCGCATTGAAGGCCTTCCTTGAGCAGGGCGGGCTGCGCCGGGTCAAGGATGCCCTGACCCGTGCAATCAGGGTGGAAAGCAACTCGGCCTCGGACGCTTGCGTCAGGGAGCTGATGCCCCTGTACCGCCTCACCCACGAGCGCTCGGCCTGATGCCCCCTTGCGTCCGGCACGCCGTGAAATATCGTTACAGTTGTAATCCCCGGCAGTGCGGCGGCATGGCTAGAGTCAGCTTATTGCGACTGCAAGAAGAGGATCGACATGCAGCAAGCTAACTTCTACGCGCTGGGGCTTGGCGCATTTGTCCTGGCGCTCGCCCAGCCCGCATTGGCACGCGTCGATGTGGACCTGAACGTCGGCGTGCCTGCGCCGGTAGTGGTCGCGCCGGCCTACCCCGCGCCCGTGTATCAGGCGCCGCCCGCTTATCCCGCGCCCCCGCCGCCCGCTGCCTATCCCGCGCCGGCTCCGGTCTATGGGCCGCCTCCCGGGTATGTCGGATATGGGCCGCCAGTGGTGGTGGCGCCGGCGGTGGTGATCGGTTGGCACGGTGAGCGCTACTGGGATGGACGGCGCTAGTGGGGCCGCCGCGACTGGTATGCCTACCATCACCCCTACCGGCGCTGACGAGCGGATGTCCGGGATATCCGGGATGTCCGGGATGCGTGTGATGCAGGCGTTGCCTGAGGGTGGCGCGGATGCAACGGCCCGACCCGCATTTATTAACGTTGATTACAAAGAAAAACCGCCCCGGCAAAGGGGCGGTTTTCCGTTTTGGCGTGATGCCGTGCCTCAGTGGCCTTTCGGGCCGAAGGTGTACTCCCCATCGTGGTAATCCACCGGCACCACATCCTTGGCGGCGAACTTGCCTTCGAGGATGAGGCGCGCCACAGGGTTCTCGATCTGCTGCTGGATCGCGCGCTTGAGCGGACGCGCCCCGAACACCGGATCGTAGCCAGCGCTGGCGATCTTGGCGAGCGCTGCCTCGCTCACCTCCAGCGTCATGTCCATGCGCGCCAGCCGTGCCGTCAACCGCTCCAGCTGGATGCGGGCGATCGACTCGATATGCTGCTGGTCGAGCGAATGGAACACCACCACCTCGTCGATACGGTTCAGGAACTCGGGCCGGAAATGCGTCTTCACTTCCTGCCATACAGCGCCCTTGACCGCTTCGTGCGGCTCGCCGGCCATCGCCTGGATGATGTGCGAGCCCAGGTTCGAGGTCATCACGATCACCGTGTTCTTGAAGTCCACCGTGCGGCCCTGGCCGTCGGTCAGGCGKCCATCGTCCAGCACTTGCAGCAGCACGTTGAAGACGTCCGGGTGGGCCTTCTCGACTTCGTCGAGCAGGATCACGCTGTACGGCTTGCGCCGCACGGCCTCGGTCAGGTAACCGCCCTCTTCATAGCCCACGTATCCCGGCGGCGCGCCGATCAGCCGGCTCACGCTGTGCTTCTC
>NZ_JBFTSF010000178.1:0-13333 GCF_056399905.1 Cupriavidus sp. 01L46 | reverse complement strand
GTTCACGGTCTGCGGCTTGGCTGGTCTTCGTCTTGCGTGGCATACATGCTCCTTGGCGACATGTTATGCCCTAAACACAAAATTTCTGACAGGCCCTGCGGTTTCGATGTCCTTCGGGCCGGTAGGATACGCCAGCCAACACTCCGGGCCGTACGACGCAACCACCGAGGCCCAAACAGCCTGATTGCTCGGCTCCCGGCAGGGCGGCTTTCTTTTCGTTAGTTTTCTTTGCCGGTCAAAGAAAAGTGACCGGCAGCCCCCGCAGGGGGATGTCGTATGGCACTTGGGTCCAAAGGCCAACGCCGATGAAATAAACACCGACCAACCCCCCAGRGCGATGTCGTAMGGCCCTTGGGTACAAAAACCAACGCCGCCTAAAGAAACAGCAAAAGCCCCCCAAAAGCCCTACCCCCTCCGCCCCCTTACGCCCCCAACTTCCTCTTCAACAACTCATTCACCTGAGCAGGATTCCCCTTACCCTTGGTGGCCTTCATCGCCTGCCCCACCAGCGCATTGAACGCCTTCTCCTTGCCGGCGCGGAATTCCTCCACCGACTTCGCATTGGCAGCCAGCACGTCGTCGATGATCTTTTCCAGCTCGCCCGAGTCGGACATCTGCTTGAGGCCCTTGGCCGCGATGATGGCGTCGGCGTCGGCACCTTCCTCGCCCGCCCACATGGCTGGGAAGACATCCTTCTTGGCGGTGTTGTTGGACACCGTGCCGTCGGCAATGCGCACCAGCAGCTTGGCCAGCTGGGCCGGCTTGACCGGGGCGGCTTCCAGCGCGATGCCTTCGCGGTTGAGCAGCGACGACACGTCGCCCATCAGCCAGTTGGCAGCCGGCTTGGCATTGGCCGCGCCAGCTTCAGCGACCACCGCCTCGAAATAGTTCGCGAGCGACTTGGAGGCGGTCAGCACGCTGGCGTCGTAGGCGGACAAGCCGTATTGCGACACCAGGCGCGCTTGCATGGMCACCGGCAGCTCCGGCAGCTGGGACTTCACGCGCGCGATCCAGGCGGCGTCGATCTCCAGCGGCAGCAGGTCGGGGTCGGGGAAGTAGCGGTAATCGTGCGCGTCTTCCTTGGTGCGCATGGCGCGCGTCTCGCCGGTGTCCGGGTCGAACAGCACGGTGGCCTGCTGGATTTCGCGGCCGTCCTCGATCTCGGCGATCTGCCATTGCACTTCGTAATCGATGGCCTGTTGCAGGAAGCGGAACGAGTTCAGGTTCTTGATCTCGCGGCGCGTGCCCAGCTTGGGGCTGCCGTAGGGGCGCACCGACACGTTGGCGTCGCAGCGGAAGCTGCCTTCCTGCATGTTGCCATCGCAAATGCCCAGCCACATCACCAGCGCGTGCAGGGCCTTGGCGTAGGCCACGGCCTCGGCCGAGCTGCGCATGTCGGGCTCGGTGACGATCTCCAGCAGCGGCGTGCCGGCGCGGTTCAGGTCGATGCCGGTCATGCCCGCGAAATCTTCGTGCAGCGACTTGCCGGCGTCTTCCTCGAGGTGGGCGCGCGTGAGTTGCACGGTCTTTTCGTAGGTTTCGCCCTTCTTGCCTTCGACCTGGATGCTGATGCTGCCGCCCTGCACCACCGGCAGCTCGTACTGGCTGATCTGGTAACCCTTGGGCAGGTCGGGGTAGAAGTAATTCTTGCGCGCGAAGATGCTGCGCGGCGCGATGGTGGCGCCGATCGCCAGGCCGAACTGGATGGCGCACTCGACCGCGCCGCGGTTAAGCACCGGCAACACGCCGGGCAGCGCCAGATCAACCGGCGAGGCTTGCGTGTTCGGCGCCGCGCCGAAGGCGGTGGAGGTACCGGAAAAAATCTTGGAGGCCGTCGACAACTGCGTGTGCGTCTCGAGGCCGATCACCACTTCCCATTGCATGGCGGTATTCCTGTTCGTGTGCTGTATATGTTGCTACTTGTTTGCTACGTGTGGCTATAGATAGCGATGGATGGCTACGTGTTCTTTCATGGATTCGGGCTGGCCAGCCATGAATCCAGTTGCGCCAGCGCCGCATCGCGCGAGATCGGGTCGCCGCCCACGGTCACGCCCTGGCCGTAACGCGAGCCATTAGGCACATCGCGCCGCACCCGCAGCGGCTCGGTGCCGTCAAAGCCGTGATACGCGCCGGGGTAGATCTCCAGGCGAAAACGCGCATCCGGCTGGCGCGCCGCGACCGCCTCGCGCAGCATGGCGCAGCGGGTGGCGGGGGTCCAGTCGTCGGCGCCGCCGGTCAGCAGCAGCAGGGGCGTGCGCAGGCGGTACTCATGCCGCTGCACCGCGCTCTTGCAGCCCGGGTAAAAAGCCACGGCGCGCTCGATCGCCGGTGCGCCCGCCGGCCAGTCGCGGCTGGCGTCGATGGCGCTGAGCACTGCCTGCGCGCCATTAGACCAGCCCAGCAGCACGATATGCTCGGTGTCCACGCCGGGCTGCCGCGCGAGCCACTGCAGCGCCGCCAGCACATCGCCGCGCCGCGTGGCGTCGTCGATGTCGCGGCTGTCCAGGCGTTCGGTGCAGATGCCGTCCGGTTTGCCGCGCGGGCCGAAACTGTCGGGCAGCAGCACCGCGTAGCCGCGCGCGGTCAGCCACTGCACGTATTCGCGGTAACGGCTCTGGAGCGCTGCCGCATCCGCGCCGCCACTGCGGTGCAGGCCGCCGCAGCCGTGCAGCGCAATCACCACGCGTACGGCCGGAACCGAGGCCGCGGCGCTGCGCTGCGGCACGAACCAGTAGCCGCTGAGCGGCTGGCCGCCGTCGGCGCCCGGGAAACGCACCGTCTGCGCCGCCGGCATGGCGCGCTCTCCGGCCGCCGGCGTGGAAGCCTGCGCCAGCACGGCGTGGCTTRCCAGCAGCAAGGCGCACGCGCCCAGGCTGAAGGCCTTCAGGCGAGCGGCGATGCAACCGTGGGCGGCTTGGGACATGGCGTCGAGCGGGTTCATCGGGTCTGCGCGCAGCCGCCACCGCCAGGCTCGAACATCACCGGCCAGGCTTCTTCATAGATGCCCGGCGAGCAACGCGCTTCGCAATTGGCGTGCGCGAGCGTGACCCGGCGCGGATCCTGCCAGATCATCAGCTTGCAGGCGCTGCCGTCGTTGGCGCGCAGCTCGATATGCGGCTTCTTCTGGGTCTGGCGGAATTCGGCCAGGTTGAAGCTGCACGAGCCGCGCTTGCCCACCCACAGCTTCCATGACAGCTGCTGCACGGTGTTGGCCGCCACGCGCACTTGCGCATCCTCGCGAAAGCCGTCTTCCTCGGTGCGGCGGCAATCGCCGGCGAGGTCGATGTCGCGGCTGGCAATCGGCGGGGGCTTGCCGCCAAAGCGCGGCAGCGGGATGCAGGCCGCCAGTGCGGCGGCCAGCCCGATGCCGAGCACGATGCGGGACAGCCAGCGCGCTGCGTTCATGCCTGCGCGGGCCGGCGCAGATGCCAGTCCGTTGCCTGCTGGAAGGCGTGCGCCGTTTGCAGCAGCTCGGCCTCGCCAAAGTAGTTGCCGATCAGCTGCAGGCCAACCGGCATGCCGCCCTCGCCCAGCCCGCAGGGCACACTCATGCCGGGCAGGCCGGCCAGGCTGGTCGACAGCGTGAAGATGTCGGCCAGGTACATCTGCACCGGGTCCGCGCTCTTCTCGCCGAGCTTCCACGCCACCGTGGGCGCCACCGGGCCCATGATCACGTCGCATTGGGTGAAGGCGCGCTGGAAATCGTCAGCGATGATGCGGCGGATCTTTTGTGCCTGCAGGTAATAGGCGTCGTAGTAGCCGTGCGACAGCACATAGGCGCCCACCATGATGCGGCGCTTGACCTCGGGGCCGAAGCCTTCGGCGCGGGTCTTCTTGTACATGTCCATCAGGTCGCGGTATTCGGCGGCG
Organism: Cupriavidus sp. 01L46; assembly: GCF_056399905.1. Classification (NCBI taxonomy): domain Bacteria; kingdom Pseudomonadati; phylum Pseudomonadota; class Betaproteobacteria; order Burkholderiales; family Burkholderiaceae; genus Cupriavidus; species Cupriavidus sp. 01L46. The sequence goes on along the minus strand of NZ_JBFTSF010000178.1, from coordinate 9,463 downwards.
CGATGGCCAAAGCGCACGCCGTCAAAGCGCGACAGGTTGGACGATGCCTCGGCCGGCGCGATCACGTAGTACACGGGGATCGACAGCTCGGTCTTGGGCAGCGACACCTCGACCAGCGTGGCGCCCAGCTTTTCGTACTCGGCAAGCGCCGCGCGCACGGCTTGCTCCACGTCCGCTGCCAGGCCCTTGCCGAAATACTCCTTGGGCAGGCCGATGCGCAGCCCTGACAGCGGCTTGCTGGCGCTGGCGCCGACCCGCGCCTGGCCCAGCAGGCGGGTGTAGTCCTCGTCGACGCCGCCCAGGGCGGGCGCGACGCTGGTGGAGTCGCGCTCGTCGAAGCCGGCCATGCCGCCCAGCAGCATGGCGCAATCCTCGGCGGTGTGCGCCATCGGGCCGCCCTGGTCGAGCGAGGAGGCGAAGGCGATCATGCCGTAGCGCGACACGCGGCCATAGGTAGGCTTGATGCCGGTGATGCCGGAGAACGAGGCCGGCTGGCGGATCGAGCCGCCGGTGTCGGTGCCGGTGGCGGCAGGCGCCAGGCCGGCGGCCACGGCGGCGGCCGAGCCGCCCGAGGAGCCGCCCGGCACGCGGCTGGCGTCCCAGGGGTTCCTGACCGGGCCGAAGTGCGAGTTCTCGTTGGACGAGCCCATCGCAAACTCGTCCATATTGGTCTTGCCCAGCGTGACCATGCCGGCGGCGGCGAGGCGCTCGACCACGGCCGCGTCGAACGGGCTTTCGTAGTTGGCCAGCATGCGCGAGCCCGCCGTGGCGCGCCAGCCACGGGTGACGAATACGTCCTTGTGGGCGATCGGCACGCCGGTCAGCGGGCCGGCTTCGCCGCGCGCGCGGCGCGCGTCGGCGGCGCGGGCCTGCGCCAGGGTGAGTTCGGGGTTGACGTCGACAAAGGCGTTGAGCGCGCCGGCCTGCTCGATGCGGGCCAGGTAATCACGCGCCAGTTCTTCGGCGGAGACGGAGCGTGCCGCCAGCGCGTCGGAAAGCTCGCGCAGGGAGGTCACGGAAGTTGCGGAAAAGGGCATGTCGGTCGGTTTGGCTTGGCAGGTGATGGCTGCCGGCGCGGCCTGGAGGCGGCGCGGCGCAGCCGCTGGGTCGAGGGCCGGGGTGCGTCTGACCTTTATTCGATGACCTTGGGCACCAGGTAGAGGCCGCCTTCGGTGGCCGGGGCGGGACGCTGGTAGTCCTCGCGGCGGCTGGGCTCGGTGACCACGTCGTCGCGCAGCCGCTGCGACATCTCGCGCACCGCGGACAGCGGGTGGGCCAGCGGCACGATGCCGGTGGTGTCGACCGCCTGCATCTGTTCGACCAGGGAGAAGAATTGATTAAGCTGCACAAGCGTCTGCCCAGCCTCGGCATCGTTGATTTCGATGCGGGCAAGGTGGGCGATGCGCTTGACGTCGGATAGGTCGAGAGCCATGGCTTGGGGTCGGTGCGAAAGGCGATGCGGGCGCGGCCGGGGCGGGCCGGGCAAGTGCTGCCGGGAGCGCCCGGGAATCGTCAAAGTTACAGGTTTTTTCGAGGAAGAAGCCCCCGAAACAGGGGGAATTATAAGGTATCATTGCGCGTTGCCATCCTTTGGCCGCGCCTTCGTCACATTGGTGCAAAACCGCCTCCTCCGGAGCATTTCGGTACACACCGGCGGTACACACCGGCGGGACACACCGGCGGGACGCCCGGCGGCGTACTCCGGCACCCGGGCCAGCCTGCACTGGCCGCGTGGCCCGCGCCGGCGCAGGCTTGAAGGCCCCCAAGGGATGACAGACAGGTTCCTCCGATTAGGCCGCCCCCGCCAGCAATTAATTTGTAATTGCGGCGCCGTTCCACCGAACTTTCGCGCGTGGTCTAATCAAAGGTTCCCGTAGAGGCTGCTTTCGCCACCTGGCAAAGCGGCCTTGGCTGGCGGCCCTGGCCCTGGCAGTTCGCAGCGGATGACAACGCGGACTGGCAACGGCGCCGGCCCCACCGGACGGCCGGGGGCCTTAATACTACCCGTCGCTATGAATATCGTGGCTGGCCCCGCAGCGGCGCCGGCCACTTCGCATACTCGCGAACCACCAGAAAACAGGATTCCTGATGTTCGGATTTCTCCGCAGCTACTTCTCCAACGATCTCGCGATCGACCTCGGCACCGCCAACACCCTGATCTATATGCGTGACAAGGGCATCGTCCTTGACGAGCCGTCCGTGGTCGCCATCCGCCAGGAAGGCGGACCCAACGCCAAGAAGACGATCCAGGCGGTGGGCAAGGAAGCCAAGCAGATGCTGGGCAAGGTGCCGGGCAACATCGAAGCGATCCGCCCGATGAAAGACGGCGTGATCGCCGACTTCACGGTCACCGAGCAGATGCTCAAGCAGTTCATCAAGATGGTGCACGACACCAAGCTGCTGCGCCCCTCGCCGCGCATCATCATCTGCGTGCCCTGCGGCTCGACCCAGGTCGAGCGCCGCGCCATCCGCGAATCGGCGCTGGGCGCCGGCGCCAGCCAGGTGTACCTGATCGAGGAGCCGATGTCGGCCGCGATCGGCGCCGGCCTGCCCGTGTCGGAGCCGTCGGGCTCGATGGTGGTGGATATCGGCGGCGGCACCACCGAGGTGGGCATCATCTCGCTGGGCGGCATGGTCTACAAGGGCTCGGTGCGCGTGGGCGGCGACAAGTTCGACGAAGCCATCGTCAACTACATCCGCCGCAACTACGGCATGCTGATCGGCGAGCAGACCGCCGAAGCCATCAAGAAGGCCATCGGTTCGGCTTTCCCCGGCTCCGAAGTCCGCGAAATGGAAGTCAAGGGCCGCAACCTGTCTGAAGGCATTCCGCGTGCCTTCACGGTGTCRTCCAACGAAATCCTGGAAGCCCTGACCGATCCGCTCAACCAGATCGTGTCGGCCGTCAAGATCGCGCTGGAACAGACCCCGCCGGAGCTCGGCGCGGACATCGCCGAGCGCGGCATGATGCTGACCGGCGGCGGCGCGCTGCTGCGCGACCTGGATCGCCTGCTGGCCGAGGAAACCGGCCTGCCGGTGCTGGTCGCCGAAGACCCGCTGACCTGCGTGGTGCGCGGCTCCGGCATGGCGCTCGAGCGCATGGACAAGCTCGGCAGCATCTTTTCTTACGAATAAAGCGTAAGCAGAGGATTCGCACGTGGCGCGACGCGGCCTGCCGGACTACCTGGTCGGGGCAGCGCCTTGCCGCGCTACCCTCCCGACCCCGCCAGTCCCCGTGCACCACACCGCGCCGCGACGCCCCAGCCACTCCGGCTGGCGTGCCGCGGCGCGGTCGTGCCTGTGGCACCGGGGGACCTTTCTGCCAGCGCACGGGTAAATGGATTACACTCCGCCGCCGCTCTTCAAGCAGGGCACTTCCGCCGTTGCGCGCCTCGTCTTCTATGTGACGATCGCGCTGGCGCTGCTCATCGTTGATGCGCGCTTTGACGCCCTGCGCGTGGTCCGCCAGGTTGCCGCCACCGTGCTGATGCCGGTGGAACGCACGGTGCTGGTGCCGCGCGACGCGCTGCGCGCCACCTTCGACTACGCCCAGTCATCCGCCACCCTCGCCAGCGRGAACCGCGACCTCAAGCGCCGCATGGTGACCGAGGCCGAGGGTTCGGTGCGCCAGTCCCAGCTCGAAGCCGAGAACAACCAGCTGCGCAAGCTGCTTGGCCTGGTGCAGCAGTCGGCCACGCCGGTGACGGCGGCCGAGATCCTGTACGACGCCCGCGACCCCTACAGCCAGCGCATCGTGATCGACCGCGGCAGCCAGCATGGCCTGCGCGCGGGCTACCCCGTGATCGACGAACGCGGCGTGATCGGCCAGATCACGCGGGTTTCGCCGTTCCAGTCGGAAGTCACGCTGCTGACCGACAAGGAGCAGGCCATTCCCGTGCAGGTAGTGCGCAACGGCTTGCGCAGCGTGGCCTTTGGCGGCGCCCGCGCCGGCCTGCTCGACCTGCGCTTCATGGCCGCCTCGGCCGACCTGCAGCAGGGCGACCTGCTGGTGACCTCCGGCCTGGACGGCACCTACCCGCCAGGCCTGCCCGTGGCCAAGATCGTCCAGATCGAGCGCAAGGCCGATACCGCCTTTTCGCGCGTGTACTGCGAACCGGTGGCCGGCGTGCGTTCGCACCGCCAGTTGCTGGTGATCCGCTACGAAGCGCAGTTGCCGTCGCGCGAGTCCATCGACGGCCCACGCGACGCCAAGGAAGCGCGAAGCGTCAGGGCGAACCGCCCGGGTGTCCGGGATGCCGAACGCTCAGGAGAGCGGTCGGCCGAGAAGCCCGCCGACAAACCTGCCGCAAAGCCTGCTGACAAGCCGGCGGAAAAGCCCGCCGACAAGCCCGCCCCTGCCAAGGAGCCCAAGCGTTGACCAATCCCCAATACCTGCTGCGCCCGGTCAACCCCGTGTTTATCGCGCTGAGTTTCGTGCTGGCCTTCCTGTTCAACCTGATGCCCTGGGGCACCACGCTGTGGGTGCCCGACATGGTGGCGCTGGTGCTGGTGTTCTGGAACATCCACCAGCCGCGCAAGGTCGGCATGGGTGTGGCCTTCGCGCTCGGCCTGCTGATGGACGTGCATGACGCGCGCCTGCTGGGCGAGCACGCCATGGCCTACTCGCTGCTGGCGTACTTCGCCATCACCATCCATCGCCGCGTGCTGTGGTTCACGGTCTATACCCAGGCGCTGCACGTGCTGCCGCTCCTGTTTATCGCCCACGCGGTGCCGGTGCTGATCCGCCTGGCCATGGGCGCGCCGCTGCCCGGCTGGCAATTGCTGCTGGCGCCCGGCATCGAAGCGTTGTTGTGGCCGCTGGCCACCGGCATGCTGCTCGCGCCGCAGCGCCGCAGTGCCGACGTGGACGAAACCCGGCCAATCTGACGCTTTACCCCAACCGAAGTCCCGCCGCGCCCCCTGGGGGGCGCGGCAAACCGCAAGGCTGACGCAGTACCATGACCGAAATACGCAATGTCGAACAGGAGCTCGGCCGCTTCCGCATCCGCGTAGCGGCGGCGGGCCTGTTTGCCGTGATCTGCTTCGGCCTGCTGTTCAGCCGTTTCCTGTGGCTGCAGTGGTACAAGCATGACCAGTACTCGGCCAAGGCCGAGGACAACCGCATCTCGGTGGCGCCGATCGAGCCCAACCGCGGCATCATCATGGACCGCAACGGCGTGGTGCTGGCGCGCAACTACTCCGCCTACACGCTGGAAATCACCCCGTCCAAGCTGTCCGACACGCTCGACAACACCATCGAGGAACTGGCCCAGCTGATCGACATCCAGCCGCGCGACCGCCGCCGCTTCAAGCGCCTGATGGAAGAGTCGCGCAGCTTCGAAAGCCTGCCGATCCGCAGCCAGCTCACCGACGAGGAAGTGGCGCGCTTCTCCGCCCAGCGCTTCCGCTTTCCTGGCGTCGACGTGCGCGCCCGGCTGTTCCGCCAGTACCCGATGGGCGAGTCCGCCTCGCACGTGATCGGCTACCTGGGCCGCATCTCGCAGCGCKACCAGGAACGCATCGAGGCCATGGACGAGGCCAACAGCGCCGAGGGCGCCAAATACGATCCGCGCAAGGACGCCGACAACTACAAGGGCTCCAACTACATCGGCAAGATCGGCATCGAGCAAAGCTACGAGACCGAGCTGCACGGCCTGACCGGTTTCGAGGAAGTGGAAGTAAGCGCGGGCGGACGCCCCATCCGCACGCTGTCCACCTCCCCCGCCACGCCCGGCAACAACCTGATCCTGTCGCTCGACATCCGCCTGCAGCAACTGGCCGAGGCGCTTTTTGGCGACAAGCGCGGCGCGCTGGTGGCGATCGAGCCGGCCACGGGCGACATCTTGGCCTTTGTCTCCAAGCCGACCTACGACCCCAACCTGTTCGTCGAAGGCATCGACACMAATACCTGGAATGAGCTCAACGGCTCGCCCGACAAGCCGCTGCTGAACCGCCCGCTGCGCGGCACCTACCCGCCCGGCTCCACCTACAAGCCGTTCATGGCGCTGGCGGCACTCACCACCGGCAAGCGCACGGCGGCCTGGGGCTTCCACGATCCGGGCTCGTTCACGCTGGGCAACCATACCTTCCGCGACGACAAGCCAGGCGGCCACGGCTGGGTGGACATGAACGCCTCCATCGTGCAGTCGTGCGACACCTATTACTACATGCTGGCGCGCGACATGGGCGTCAACGGCATCCACGACTTCATGAAGCCGCTGGGCTTTGGCCAGATCACCGGCATCGACATCGAAGGCGAGAGCCGCGGGATCCTGCCCTCCACCGACTGGAAGCGCCGCGCCTACCGCAAGCCCGAGCAGCAGAAATGGTATGACGGCGAGACCATCTCGCTGGGGATCGGCCAGGGCTACAACAGCTTCACCATCCTGCAGCTGGCCAACGCCACCTCCATCCTGGTCAACAACGGCATCGCCATGAAGCCCCACCTGGTCAAAGCGGTGGAGGATTCGGTCAGCCGCGAGCGCGAGCTCACCGTGCCCAAGGAAAGCTACCGCCTGCCGCTCAAGCAGTCGGATATCGACGTGATCAAGCGCGCCATGGTCGGCGTGACGCACTCGGGCACCGCCGCCCGCGCGTTTGCCGGCGCCGCCTATGAGTCCGCCGGCAAGACCGGGACGGCGCAGACCTTCACCATGGGCAAGAACGAGAAGTACAACCACCACGCGCTGGACGAGCGCAAGCGCGACCACGCGCTCTATACCGCGTTCGCTCCCGCCGACAACCCGAAGATCGCGCTGGCGATGATCGTGGAAAACGCCGGCTTCGGCGGCGCCGTGGCCGCGCCGATCGCACGCAAGGTGATGGATTACTATTTGACGGGCAAGTGGCCGGAAGAACTGGCGAACATCGCCCCGCCCGCGTCCGAACGCGCCGGCGGCAAGCCGCCCGTGGATACGCCCAGCGTGTTTACCACCGGCCACACCGCCAGCATCGCCAGCGCCACCGTCATGGGCGCGAGCGAAGCCGCCGCCACCAGCGAAGGCGCCAGCGTGCCGGCAGCGCGGGTGGCAGCCCGCGCCGGCGCTTCCGCCACGGGCGCCTCTGCCGTGGTGGCGCCGGTGATCGACCCCGCCGCCATCCCGCCCGCCTCGGCAGTGCAGACGCTGGACCAGCGCATGGCGCAGGCCCTCGGCCACAGCCGCCCGGCACCGCCCCCCGCTCCGGCCACGTCGCCCGTCATGGCGCCCGCCAGTTCGAAACCCCGCGCCAAACCGGCAACCGCGCCCGCCGCGGCCGGCGGCAACGCTTCACGCTGAAGGAGACGCGCCATGGATCGCCGCCGCGTCCTATCGTTCATCAAGACGGCCCTGACCGGCTTCGACAAGCCACTCGCGCTCATCGTCTTCCTGCTGTTCGCCACCGGCATCGTGGCGCTCTACTCCGCCGCCATCGACATGCCCGGCCGGGTCGAGGACCAGTTGCGCAACATCCTGCTGTCCTACCTGGTGATGTGGGTCATCGCTTACCTGCCAACCCAGACGCTGATGCGGGTGGCAGTGCCGCTCTATACGGTCGGCGTGGCCCTGCTGGTGGCGGTGGCCATGTTCGGCCTGATCCGCAAGGGCGCGCGGCGCTGGCTCTACGTCGGCATGGTGATCCAGCCCTCCGAGATCATGAAGATCGCCATGCCGCTGATGCTGGCGTGGTACTTCCAGAAGCGGGAGGGCTCGATCAGGTGGTTCGACTTTGTGCTGGCGCTGGTGCTGCTCGGCGTGCCCGTGGGCCTGATCGCCAAGCAGCCCGACCTAGGCACCGGCCTGCTGGTGATGGCAGCCGGCCTCTACGTGATCTATTTCGCCGGCCTGTCGTGGAAAATCATCCTGCCGCTGCTTGCCATCGTGGTGGTCGCCATCACCGCGCTGGTCAGCTTCGAGCACGATATCTGCGCTCCCGGCGTGAACTGGCCGATCCTGCACGACTACCAGCAACACCGCATCTGCACGCTGCTGGACCCCACCACCGACCCGCTCGGCAAGGGCTTCCACACCATCCAGTCCATCATCGCCATCGGCTCCGGCGGCGTGTTCGGCAAAGGCTGGCTCAAGGGCACGCAGACGCACCTCGAGTTCATCCCCGAGAAGCACACCGACTTCATCTTCGCGGTGTTCTCCGAAGAGTTCGGACTGATCGRCAACGCCGTGCTGCTGGTGCTCTACCTGCTGCTGATCTTCCGCGGGCTGTACATCGCGGCCAACGCGCCGACGCTGTTCTCGCGGCTGCTGGCGGGGTCGATCACGCTGATCTTCTTCACCTACGCCTTTGTGAACATGGGCATGGTGAGCGGCATCCTGCCCGTGGTGGGCGTGCCGTTGCCGCTGCTGAGCTACGGGGGAACGGCGCTGGTGACGCTRGGCATGGGSATCGGGATCCTGATGAGYATYTCGCGSCARAAGCGGCTGATACAAACATAGCCTGGCGTACGACATGGCCGCTGAAATGACACCTTGCTGAGGTATCCTCTCTCCTTTGGAACGTTCACCTCCAAGGGCTCAAATGCGGCGCGTCGTATTCAATCAGAAAGGCGGAGTCGGTAAGTCGACCATCGTCTGCAACCTGGCGGCCATCAGTGCCAGCGAAGGCCTGCGCACCCTGGTCATCGACCTCGATGCGCAAGGCAACTCCAGCCAGTACCTGCTCGGCGCGCACGCCGCCGAGGCCACCCCGACGGTGGCCAACTTCTTCGAGACCGCGCTCACATACAGCTTCAAGCCGCTGGATGTCACCGCGTTCATCCACGCCACGCCGTTCGAAAACCTCGATGTGATGCCCGCCCATCCCGAGCTCGATATGCTGCACGGCAAGCTCGAATCCCGCTACAAGATCTACAAGCTGCGCGACGCGCTGATCGAGCTGGAAGAGGCGTACGACGCCATCTACATCGACACCCCGCCCGCGCTGAACTTCTACACCCGCTCCGCGCTGATTGCCGTCCAGCGCTGCCTGATTCCATTCGACTGCGACGACTTTTCCCGCCGCGCACTCTACACGCTGCTCGACAACGTGAAAGAGATCCAGCACGACCACAACGCGGACCTGCAAGTCGAAGGGATCGTGATCAACCAGTTCCAGCCGCGCGCCACCTTGCCGTTGCAACTGGTGGAGGAACTGGTCAGCGAAGGGTTGCCGGTGTTGAATTCACGGTTGTCGTCGTCCGTGAAGATCCGGGAGTCGCATCAGCATGCGATGCCGATGATTCATCTGGATCCTAGGCATAAGTTGGCGTTGGAGTATTTGGCGTTGCATCAGGAGTTGGTGGGGTAGGGATAGCGGCCCTAAGGGGTTGGTCGCTGTTTCTTTGGGCGGCGGTGGCTTTTTGCACCCAAGGGCCATCGCCGATCAAAGAAACAGCAAAAGCCCCCCAAAAGCCCTACCCCCTGGGCCATCGCCGATCAAAGAAACAGCAAAAGCCCCCCAAAAGCCCTACCCCCTCCGCCCCCTTACGCCC
>NZ_JBFTSF010000177.1:0-13474 GCF_056399905.1 Cupriavidus sp. 01L46 | reverse complement strand
GGGTCCGGCATGGTCCAGGTCTTGACGCGCAGCAGGCTGCCATAGCTGGCCAGCGTGCCTTCGCCGCGCCCCACCGTCAGTACCGAGACCAGCGTCGCGGCCGCTGCCTGTTGCGCGGCGGGGGGCATGGCATGCAGCCCGGCCAGCAGATCGGCAACGGCCACGCTGCGAGCGGGCTGCATCGCCTGCATGTCCTGCAGCCACACGGGCGCGCCTGCCTCCTTCCAGAAACGGCGCCAGTCGGCAGCGGACAAACCCAGCCGCCGCGGCTCGAAATAGCGTCCGCAGGACTGAATCAGCGCACGCTCGCGGTCGATGCTCTGGCCGGCCGTGCAGCAGTAAACCTCCTCCGGGTCACCGCCTCGGCAGGTGTAGTCATTGGATGGCTTGTCGCGGCCGACCAGGTAGCCATAGACGAACAGCTTCCACACGCTGCCCAACGGGGTCTGCAAGCTGGCAGGCAATGGCGTGGCAACGGGCGCGGCGGCATTGCCGTCGAGGCCGAACAATTGCGCGTCCGCTCCCGCGAGCCGCGCGAAGCGCAGGGKCTCGGCGGGCGCGGGCGTGGCAGCCAGCGCGGGGCCGGCGCACGCCGCACCCACGGCGGCCAGCACCGCAAGCCGACGCCACCAGGCACGGCCGGCCGCCATGCGCGCTGCCCCGTTCATGCTTGCCTCACTCCACCGTCAAGGGGAAGCCCGCCGTCTTGCCGTCGCCTTGCAGGGCCTTGGCATCTGGCTGGTACATGCGGAAGTAGCGCACCGGCGGCAGGTTGAACCTGCCCGGCAGCGAGAAGCGCACCAACTGGCGCAGCACCACCGGGCGCTCCAGCGAGACGACCGGCTGGTGATACGACAGCATGCCCATCTCGTACGTCACGGCGCGCTGGAACGGCTGCAGGCCGGTGGCCTTATTGTCCGGATCCGGCAAGCCGTCGATCCGCAGGCCCCACGTCGTGCCCTCGACCTCGCCGCCGGGCGGCAGCGGTGCTTCGACCAGCCCGTAGCGGTAGGTGCCCTGGCGCGGGCTCAGCACGATCTCATCGACGTAGAGCGTGTTGCTGTCGAGCTTGTCGCCCGGCTTGACCGGCTTGGCCGAGAAGGTCAGGCCGGCCGTACCCGCGGCAGCGGCTTCGGCTGGCTTGCCGTCTTTCGCTGCGCCATCGCTCGTGGGCACCAGGCGGTAGAGCTTGCGCTCGATGCCGATCGGCAGGCGCGAGGCTTCCTGGGCACGGCTGCGGTAGGACACCACGGCATTGGTGTTGAACGATTGTGAGGCCGCATCCATGTTCGGCGGCACGGTCAGCGCGAGCGTCTCGGGCAGTTGCGCCCCGCTCCAGCGCCATTCCGGCAGGCCAAGCGGGCTGCGCGCAGCCTTCCAGTTGCCCTGCGGCACGCGTAGCGCGGGGTCACCCTCGCCGGCCAGCCCGCGGCCCAGCCCGCCGCCAAGGGCCTTGTTGAGCCACACCAGCGTCACGGCCCGGTCAATCGTCGGTGAGGCAGCGCCGGCGCGGGCCAGCAGCGCCTGCACGTCGGAGGTGGCCGCGCCCTTGCCCGCCATCAGCAGCAGGCTCTGCACCAGCGGCGAAGGATCGCTCGCCAGCGCCTGGCGCGCGGCCTCGGCGGCGCTGGCCAGGCCTTCCGGCATCGGCTGGCCGATCTGCTTGTAGAGCTGCGCGGCCAGCACCGTCGCCACGCGGCGGCCTTGCGGCGAATCCGGCGCGGCAAACACCAGGCTTTCGCCCACGGCCGCGCCCGGTGCGTCGGCGCCGGGGCGAGCGAGCTCGCCGGCCACGCCACCGAGCTGCGTGGCCACCGGCAGGCCCATCTCGTTGATGAACCACAGCGCGAGCGCACGGTGCAGCAGCGGCTCCTTCATGGCCTGCTTGTAAGCTTCCAGCGTGCGCTTCCAGTGATCGGGCGGCAGGCTGATGCCGACGGCGCGCGTTGCCAGCCAGTCGGCGTAATAGGCATACGCCGTCAGCAGCGCGCTATTGCCCACCGTATCGCCCCACCACCCAAACTGGCCATTGACCCCAGCCAGCAGCGCCAGGCGCTGGCGCTGGGTGCGCAGCAGCGCGTCGATGCCCTGGGTGCCGCCGCCCGTGTCCGCGCCGGTGGCTGCCAGGCTGCGCTGGGCCAACGCCAGCGGAATCAGCCGGCTCGCTGTCTGCTCGGTGCAGCCATAAGGATAGGCCAGCAAGTCGTCCGCCACGCGGGCGAACTGGCTGGCGGCGCCATCGACGAAGCGCAGGCGCACGTCCTGCGCATCCGCCGGCAGCTTGAACGCGGCATTGGCGCCGGCCAGCGGCAGCGTCAACTCGCGCTGCGAGAGCCAGCCGGTGGGCTCGACCGTGAGCGTGGTCTGCAGGCGGTCCAGCGTCTTGCCCTGCAGCTTGATCTCGGCATTGACCACGCCGCTCTGCAAAGCGCCCTGCGCCACCGGCAGGCGCACGTAGTTGGCGCCACGCTTGAGCGTCACGCTCTGGTTGACATTAAGGCCGGCACCGATCACCACAAGGTCCGCTGCCACGTCCTGCTCGCCCTGGTTGAAGGCCACCATGTCGATGCGCGGCGCGTCCTCGCCGCGGTAGCGCTGTGGCCCGGTMCATTTGAGATACAAGCCCTTGTCGGAGCGGATGCTGGCGGTGCGCTGCCCGACCATGCCGTCGCCTGACATCGCGCGCACCGTGATGCGCCAGCGCGTCAGGGAGTCAGGCATGGTGAAGCTCATGCGCGCGCGGCCGTCTGCGCTGGTACGCAGGTTGGCCTCCCACGCGGCAGTGTCTTTCTCATCCCGGCGCGGGCGCTCCAACACCTTCACGCCACGTTCGTTATAGCGGCCTCGCTCAGGGCCACCGGCGCCGGGCTGGCCCGACACGGCAAGGTCGTAGCCGATGAAGTTCAGGCTGGAAGTGGTGCGCACGCTGTTGCGGCGCGGATGGTAGAAGAAGTCGACGATGCTCGGGGCGATTTCAGGCTGCAGCACGTAGACCATCTCGTCCACCACGCTGACGGTGAGATTCGCCGGCACGGGCTTGCCATTGAAGACGCTGGTAAGGTCCAGCGTGACGGTCTCGCCCGGGGCATAGACAGGCTTGTCGCTCTTGACGGCCAGCTCGATCGTGGGCTGCACCACGGCAATGCCGGCGTTCTGGAACACGTAGTCGCCGTCCTTCACATACAGCACGGAGAACGTCATATTGGGGCTGAAATCGTTGCCCACCTTGATCCGCGCCCGCCATTGCTTGTCGGTGACCTTCTCCAGCGACAGCCAGTCGCCGCCCTTGGACAGCAGGCCGCGCCGCTCCACCCGGTCGCGCTCCAGCGTCAGCAAGGCGTCCTCGACGGCGAGCGGGAACGTCACCAGCGCTTCGGCGGTGTCGCCGATGCGGTAGCGGTCCCGGTCGAACACGATCTCGATATTGCCTGGCACGGTCTGCAGGCCCTCGCCTGCCACCCAGTGGCTGGCAGCGGCCAGCAGGTTGCCTGCGCCGTCCTTGACGGAGAGCGTGTACGAGCCCGGCTGGTCGAACTTGACCGGGAACGACACAGTGCCGTTGGCGGCGGGGCTCAGCGCGCCTTCGCTGCGGGTGCGGGACTCCAGCCGCACCAGTTCCCACTTGGCCGGCGCCTGCGCCGATGCCTGCCCGGCGGCGGCCAGTGCCTGCAGCTGGAAGGTCACGCTCTGGCCCGGGTTGGTGAAGTTGGCCAGCGCCGTCAGCTTGTACGGCGTGGCGCCGCGCGCGATCAGCAGTTCGCGCGTGACCTTGACCCGGTAGGCCGCACCATCGTTGGCGAACACCGTCACCACGTAACGGCTCGGGTCCTTGGCGGCAGGCAGCACCAGCGCGGCATTGCCACTGCCGTCGGTGGTCAGTTCCTGCTGCTCCAGCTTGACCGGGAACAGGCCGGCATATTGCAGCTCGCCCTCCACCATCGTCACCTGCTGCGCACGCAGGCTGACGGACAGCTTGGCGTCCTTGACCGGCTTGCCGTCCGGATAGCGCAGCTGGATCTTGCCCTTGACCGCCTCGCCGGTGGCATAGTCGGCCTTGTCCAACGCAAGATTCACGTCGAAATGCGGCTTGATGYATTCGGCCACGCGGAAGGCGCCGCCGTAGGTATTGCCGCCGTAGTCGAAGCGCAGCGTATAGCCGCCGGCCAGCGCATTGGCGGGCAGCGTGAAGCGCGCGTCGGCACCGTTGTCCGCCGCCAGCGCGGTAGCGACCGAGGCCAGCGGCGCGCCGTTGGGGTCCAGCACCTCCAGCTTGATATCGCCGGGCGCCGCGGGGCCGGATTCGGTGGCATTGCGGAAATTGCGGCCGATGAACTTGACCCGGACTTCGTCGCCGGGACGGTACAGCGGCCGGTCGGTGAAGGCGTACAGCTTGGTGTTGTAGATCTCGCTGTCGTAGTAGAAGTTTTCCGAGATAAACGCGCCGCCGGCCGGATCCACGCCCAGCAGGTAGCTGCGCTCCGGGCTGGTGTGGGCCAGATCTGCCGCACCGTCAGCACCAGTGGTGGCGCTTTGGAGCACGCCAAGGCCATCGGTCCAGGCCAGGCTGGCGCCGGCAACCGGGCGGCCGCTCTTGCGTTGCGCCGCCCAGACCAGCATGCCGTTGCCGGTGCTCTTGGTAATGGCCACGGTATCGGACACGAACAGCAAGGTATGGGCGCGGTAGGTGCCGATGATGCCTTCGACGATGTACAGGCCCGGCTTGAGCTTGCCCAGCGGCACCATCACGTTGCCMGCATCTCGCGGCAGGAATTCGCTGCTGCTGCCTTCCAGCTTGACGTCCTTGGGCGGCGCGATTTCCTTGGCGTCCCAGATCGGGTAGCGGAAGCGCTCGACCACGTCATAGCCCTTGAGCGGCTCGTACTGCGGGTTGTTCTCGAAGCGGGTCGGCTGGGCAATCTGGTCGCCCATGCTGAACTGCGGCGCGTCCTCCACCGCCTTGCTGCGGGTCGCGAACGACAGCACGCGTTGCCATGCGCGGCGCGCCTGCTTGTACCAGCTGTCCCACAGGTAGGACAAGGTGTTGGCCAACCCTTCGCCGCGGTAGTTCGCCTTGACGTCGATCCGGTGCAGGTTCTTTTGCGCCTTCAGGAAGGCGATCGGATCGGCGACCCGGTACACGAGGATGTCGGCGCCGCCGTAGCGCTGCAGCTCGCTCTTGTATTCGCGGCCCGGAGCTTCCAGGCGCACCTGCGCCGTCTGGTCGCTGCCGTAGCTGGCGTCCGACAGCAGGAAGAACGGTTGGCCCTGGAAAGCGCTATAGCCGCTTGACGGCACAGTGTCGAGCGTGGCACTCGGCCGCTCGGCGGCGCCTGCCGCCTGGGTGCCTGCCAGCAAGGCAAGCGCCAGCAGCACGCGGGGAATGGAGGAACGCAGAAGCGCGCTCGCGCGCGTCATGACGACAAGCATCGTCTTTACCTCGACAAAAAGGCGAAACGGAATACGCCGATGAAATTGGGATTGCCGTCCTGCGGCTGCCAGCGCGAATCGTTCCATTGCATCAAGCGGGAAAGGGTGACGGCACGCAGGCCGTTATCGGTACGGGTCACGGTGCCGGTGTGATAGGCCAGGTACTGGCCCATCCAGATCATCAGGTGCTGTTCATCGCCCTGGTCGTAGAAAAGCAGGTCGCCAGGCTGGGCCAGGTTGACGTTCCTGGCGACAAAGCGGCTATTGCCCTGCACCAGGGCCAGGGCGGATGCATAAGCCCCGGTGCTGCCGTCGGCGCGGGTCCAGCGCTGGCCAAGCGTGCGCTGGGCCGGGCTCAGGCTAAGCTCCGGCGGCAACTGGCKGGCCGAGGCGCCGCCTTGCATGCCGTTGGCGCGCAGCCAGCGCGCGTCATGCACCTTGAGCGCCTCGCCCACGGCAAAGCGCACCAGGCCCGCACAATCGCGCTGGTACCAGCGTGGGGTCGGGCCCTGGCGCAGTTGCTCACCGACGATGCGCACGAACCAGGCGCGAAACGCCGCCGATTGCGTGGCATCGAGCGCATCCGCCTCGGGCGTGTCCGACGCCAGGCCGGACAAGGCCCAGGCCCGACCGCCGCCGGCCAGGGGCAAGGCAAGCGCCAGCGCCGCCAGCATCGAGCGGCGGCCTCGGCTCACAGCTATCACTGCGCAGCCTCTTGCGGCGCCGCTGCTATCGGCGCCATCGGCGCAATCGATGGGGCCGCGGCCAGCGCGCCGCGCGGCGGCGTGCCAGCCTGCTGCCAGGTCACCGGCACCCACGCACGCCCCGAAGGCAGGCTATCGGGCAGCACCAGCGAGACCGCCGGGTAGGCCGCAAGGGTCTTCAGCTTGGGGAACAGGTGAGCGCGCGCCGCGTTCAGGAACAGGGCTTCCTGGTCCGCCGGCAGCGCCTTGGTGGCTTCGCGGCGCACCAGCGGCGCCAGCGTCGATGGGGTGAAGCTGAGCACGGTACGGGCCTGCTGGCCGCGCTGCATGGTGTCGGCCACCGCGGGGAAGCGCTTGCCCTGCACCGCCAGCGCGTCATCCACCAACGCGCCGTCAGGCGAGAACAGCACCGTGTTGCCAGCCAATGCCAGCGTCACGGGGAAATAGGCGCCCGCCGAAAGCTGCGCCGCGAACGGCGCCCCCTTGCCCTCACGCGTGCCGTAGGGCGAGCTGACCGCGCGCGACCACAACACCGCGCCGCCCGCGCCCTGGCGGTTCTGCACCGGCAGGCGCGCATAGGCGCCCTTTTCCGCGCCGGCCTTGGGTTCATAGGCGCCGATCACTTGCTCGAACAGGCTCGCCAGCACCGGACGCAGCGCGGTAGCGGCATCGGCCGACTTGACCCAKGCCATGAACAACGGCGCCACCAGCGCCGACTTGCTGTACCAGCACACGGCAGCCGGCCCTTCGAAGGCCTGGGCCACCTGCGTAGCCAGTTCGTCCTTGCCGCCACTGACCTTCTGCAGCATCTTGCCTGCGGCCTGCCAGTCCACCGGCAGCGTGGCGCACGCCGCGGGGTCGGCCGGCAAGGCCTTCCAGAGTTCGGCCGTGTTCCACGCGCCGGGCAGGCGCGCGCCATCGACCAGCACCGCGCTGTGCCAGGCGGCATCGCCGGCATCGGCCTTAGAAACGGACTTAGAATCGGCGCCGGCAAAATCGAAACGCAGCGCTTCGATGCCCGGGAAGAATGCCTGGTACCCAAAGGAGAGGTAATTCGCGCCCACCAGCACGCGATGGCCCTTGGGCGGACCCTTGGCGGCGTCGAGCGCGAACGATTGCAGCGGGGCCTCGCGCGCGCCGGCGTCGTCGGACAGCCAGGCGGCCACTGCCTTGGCGCGAGCGCCGATGGGCTTGCCTTCAGCGTCCAGCAGCATGCCGGCTTCCGACAGGACTACCAGGCGATCGCCCTTGCCCGCCAGCAGCAAGCTGCGGGCCGGGCCGATCCGCAACGCATACAGCGGCGTGCCGCCGACTTCACCGGCGCGGCTCAACTGCGTGTCAGCCGGGGCGATCGTGCCAAGTGTCTGCAGCACCTTGGCCAGCCCGTTGCGCTCCATCGACAGCGCCCAATAGMGCAAGGTGCCATCGGCGCCGCGCCAGGCCATAAGCCGGCCCGGTTCGTCGAACACGCGCTTGAGCAACGCATCGCCCCAGTCCAGGTCGTGCTCGAAGGCAATGCGGCGCAAGGCGCCCGAGGCAGACAGGCGGCCTTCGTTGTCTTCGTAATAATTGACGAAATCCTCGGTGAGCACATCGCGCAGCAGCGGCACGCGGAGCATATCGCGCGGCAGGCTGGACAGGCTTTCGCTGTCGACCAGCGCATCGGGGCGGCTGAAATCGAGCTCAAGCTGGCGGGGCTGCCCCTTCCAGGCGCGTCCGAACGGGTGCCAGACCATTTGCACGGCCACACCAGCGGCAATCGCCAGCGCGGCGGTGCCAAGCGCGATTTTCTTGCGCGAAATCTTCATGATTCCCTTCACGATCGTGATCACTGCACGTCACAGACGCAGCGAACCCGGTAGCGTACCGCGCACATCAATCAAACCGCAACCCAACCACGGTGAATTTTTGTGACCGCCTGCGCAGCCGCGCGCTCGGCGCTACCCGCCGGCGCAGCGCGCTTTTCGACCGGGCACCTTTGCCCAGGCGGCTCTCCCGGCCGATATTTGCTTATGACAAAGATGTACTTTGCCGCTGCAGGCCACAGGCGTAGCCTCGGCACTTTTGAAATATTCGACATATGTTCTCGTTTGCCACATTCGCCAGTGCCGGCACGATCMGTGCCTCCCGCCTGCTGGCAAAGCTAGCGTTCGTCGCTGCCGCCGCCCTTTCGGTTTCCGCCCCGCACGCCGCCCAGGCCCAAAGCCCGGTGCTGGACAAGATCCGCGACACCGGCACCATCGTGCTGGGCTATCGTGAATCGGCGCTGCCCTTCTCCTTCGCCAACGACAAGGGCGAGCCCGCGGGCTACGCGGTGGACCTGTGCCTGCGCGCCGCGGAGGCCGCGCGCGTAAAGCTCGGACTGAAGACGATCAAGGTGCGCTGGATGCCGCTCACCCCGCAGAACCGGATCCCCGCCGTGGTCAATGGCCTGGTCGATCTCGACTGCGCGCCCAACACGAACTCGCTGGAACGCCAGAAGCAGGTCGCCTTCAGCGTCTCGCATTACATTTCCACGGTCCGCATGCTGGTGCGCGCGGATTCGGGCATCAAGTCCTTCGAAGACCTTCGCGGCAAGAACGTGGTGACCAGCGCCGGCTCCACGGGCGATCGCCATGTGCGCCGCCTGAAGGGCCAGTATGGTTTCCATGACATCTACGCGAAGGACCATGGAGAATCCTTCCTGCTGCTCGAATCCGGCCGTGCGCAGGCATTCGTGATGGACGATGTGTTGCTGTCGGGACTGCGCGCCCGCGCCAAGGACCCTTCGCAGTTCGTGATCGTGGGTCCCGCTCTGTCGATCGAGCAGAATGCGCTGATGATGTCCAAGGCCGATCCGCAGTGGAAGCAACTGGTGGACCAGACCCTGGCCTCGGTATTCGCCGGCCCGCAGGTGATCGCCCTGCAAAAGCAATGGTTCCAGCAGCCAATCGGCGCCCGCAACATCAACCTTGCGCTGGCACCGAGCACGGAAGTCCGGGATGCGTGGAAGCATCCTTCGGATGTCGCTACCGAATAACCGCCTTCGCAGCCCGGCGATCCATCAAAACCAAAGCCCCCGCACGCCATCAGGCCTGCGGGGGCTTTGATTTTGCACATAACGCAAATGAAATATGCACTTAAGCGCATATCAATGAGCAAACGTCAAGCAAGTCCTGGCGATAAAGGCAATAGCGGCTTTCCATAGGACGATACAAAGCGTGCATTTCACAATACAGCGCATGTTGACAGCCAGGCGAAATGTTGGCGACACTGGGGACCAGCGGACAACGCGGCAACGGTATCCCACGCAATCGGCGTGGCGGCCTTAGCCGTCAGTTTCCGTGTATTCGAACCGCCGGAAGGCGGCATTTACCAGGAGAAAACATGAACAAGTTCGTCGCGACAGCCATCGCGCTGTGCATTGGCGCCGTCTCCGTGGCTGCCCAGGCGCAATCGACCGGGAAGAAGCAATTCGACCCGTATAGCCAGGGCGCCAAGTCGGGCGATAAGTTCGACCCGTATAGCCAGGGTGCCAAGTCCGGTGACAAGTTCGACCCGTATTCCCAGGGCGCGAACAAGAGCACCCGCACGGACCTGACCGACGCCTCCGCGCCGCCGGCCAAGAAGTCGACCAAGAAGAGCAAGAAGAGCAAGAGCAAGAAGCCCGCCGCATCGGCCGCAGCCGCGAACTGATCGGCAAGGAGCGCCGCGCTGGTATCCGGCGTCCGGCGCCCTGACAGCAGAAAGCCCGCCAATGCAAATTGGCGGGCTTTCTGCTGCCTGCTATCGGAGAATCCGCCTCGGCAGGCGGGCAAAGCGTCAGGGCGAAGCCGTATCCAGATCCATCCCCGTGACGTCGATCCGTTGCACCTTGTCCTGCTGGCGAATCTCGGTGCGCAGCACGAATGCCTCGGCGGGGCAATACCAGTCGGTAACGTGCATCAGCGTGGGCTCCACCTGCACCACCTCCTCCCCCACCATCAGCGGCCCCAGCGAAGTCCGCTTCTCGTAGGTGATCGGCATGCACTCCTTGCGGCCCAGCACGGTATCGATCATCTGGCGCTTGCCCACGTGGCGGGATCCGACGCTGATCGAGGCATATAGCGCCCGCATGCTTCCCACGACCTCGTCCGCGCCCACCGGATAGATCTGCAGCGAGACGCTGGATTCGAACGCCTCGCCGTCAAGGGTGCCGCCCTCGTGGATATCCATGCCCGCGTAGCTGAACACGCCCTGGCCCCTGAAGGCGGCTTCGCCGTACATGCGGGCATAGCGCCCTTGTGCATTGATGACGGCATGCTCGCTCTCGATACTGCTCTTGGCACTGTCGGAGCGGCGGTCGATATTGACCATGTGGACCTGGTCCATGATGACCGGCGGCCCCATCAGGGCAGACAGCGCCGACTTGGAGCGCACCTCGAGCTGCGCCCGGCATCCGGTCTGGTTCTTGGTCGCCCGGCGCAAGGTCATGGTGATCGACATGGGCATGGCCCCGTCGCCTTCCATCTGCACCCGCGAGCCGGAGCGGAACCATGGCGCGTCGCACAGCGGGGCAAGAGGCCGCGCCGGCGCCTCCTCGGGCGCGGCGGCGGCCACCGCCACCGTCTGAGCCTGCGCAAGGCTGCCCACGGCCAGCAGCATTGCGCTGGCAATGGAAGCAGCCCTAAGCCATTGCGCCTTTGTCCTCACATGAATCCTGTCTAGAATGATTTCACGCCCCCCGCTCGCTCCGACCAGGCGTCCCACGCGCAGGGCCAGCCAGCCGTTGTGGCTCGCGCTGGCTAGAAGCTAGCGCGTTTTTGCCCGCGCGTGTTGTCGATCTTAGCCGGTCGCCGTCGCTGCCGGMCCGTGCGGGCAGCTTGCCAGGGAGTTCCTATGCTTCAGTATTACGCCAAGCTATGGTGGGTCGTGGCCTTGCGCGGCATTCTCGCCGTTCTTTTCGGGTTTTGTGCTTTTTTCGCCCCCATTGCCACGCTGGCTGCGCTCGTGCTCCTGTTTGGCGCCTTTKCCGCCGCCGACGGCATTAGCGCGCTGCTGATGGCCATCTCGGGCAACCAGCGCGAGGCTAGCGACCGCGGCATCCTTGCACTGCAGGGCGTGCTTGGCCTGGGCGTGGGCCTGCTGACCTGGTTCAGTCCCGTGGTCACCGCGTTTTCCCTGCTGTTATATATCGCGGCCTGGACGCTTGCCACAGGGGTGCTGCAAATTGTCGCCGCGATCCGCCTGCGCAAGGACATTCCCAATGAATGGTCGCTGATCCTGGCCGGGCTGGCGAGCATCGTGCTCGCCTTCGTGCTGCTGTGGCACCCCCTTGCCGGTGCGCTGGCGGCGCTGTGGATGATCGGAGCCTGGGCGGTGGTTTGCGGCGTTCTGCTGATCGGCGTCTCGCTGCGCTTGCGCCGCGCCAGAAACATGCCGATTACTGCACTTTCCAGCTAAACCACGCGCGCAGCCCGGGCCGCCCCGCGTGCGCCGACCTCGCGCGCGACGGCGGGTTGCGGCGGTCGTGCTAACATTGCGCGCCGCGCCACTTGGCAACCACGGTTGGCCATGGGGTAACGGCTAGAAAGACTGACAAAGCAGAAGGCGCGTGGCAACGGGCACGATTGCCTACCTTCAATTTTTGTCTACCAAAGCCGTCGCTGCCGCGTTGTGATGTTTTCGCCGGGTGCCCGGGCAGCCCGAAACCGTCAAACAGCCTGGCCGCGCGCTGCGGCAACAGCCTGACGCCGCTTTTTTTCGCCTAGGCTGTATGACCAAGCTTTAATCATCATGCAAGTGGCCGCGGCATCGCGAGCCAATGCAATGAATGTGTGGCAGCAGGCGGGACAAGCCATCCGGTCGGCCCGCGCGCGGATCGCCACACCCCGCAAGCCCGAGAACCGGTCGTCATGTGCGCAAGCCATGGCGGTCACCCGATCCCTTTCCAGGAGACGTATGCGTAGTTCCGTGACCTCGCGAGACACCTCGCGAAGCACCGCACAAGGTGTTTCGCAATCTGCCGGCTTGCCCACGACCACCATCGTCCTGGTTTGCCTGTTTATTCTCCTGGTCTGGTTCGGCACGCTCGACGCTCGCCACCTGCTGCGCTCCGATGAAGGCCGCTATGCCGAGATCGCGCGCGAGATGTTCGCCAGCGGGGACTGGGTAACGATCCGCTACAACGCACTCAAGTACTTCGAGAAGCCGCCCTTCCATATGTGGGTGACGGCGCTGTCCTACACCGTATTCGGCGTAGGCGACTGGCAGGCCCGGCTATGCGTGGCGCTGTCCGGCATGGTCGGCCTCGTGGTCTCGATGCTCGCCGCCCACCGCTGGTATGGCTTCCGGGCCGCCTTCCTGACCGGGCTGGTGCTTGCCGCAGCGCCGATGTGGAGCGTGGCCTCGCACTTCAACTCGCTGGACATGACGCTGTCCGGCGCCATGGCCTGCGTGCTGGCCTTCATGCTGCTCGCGCAGCACCCGGCGGCTACGCCGGCCGCCCGGCGCTACTGGATGTGGGCCTGCTGGATAGCGATGGGCGTGGCGATTCTGACCAAGGGGCTGGTAGGCATTGCCCTGCCCGGCCTCGTGCTGGTCATCTACACCCTGATCTCGCGGGATTTCGGCCTGTGGCGCCGCCTGCACCTGATCACCGGCATCGCGCTGATGCTGATCGTCACGGTGCCCTGGTTCTGGCTGGTGTCGGAGCGCAACCCCGAATTCCTGAATTTCTTCTTTATCCACGAGCACTGGCAGCGCTATACCTCGACGGTACACTCGCGCAAGGGTCCGCTGTGGTACTTCGTGCCGTTGCTGGTGGCGGGCTTCATCCCCTGGCTGGGCCTGGCGCCGCGCATGTGGCAAGTGGTCCGTGGCGAAGGCGCGGCGGCACGCGTGGCGTCGGCACGGCCATTCCAGCCGGCGCTGTTGCTGGCCGTGTGGGCCATTGCCATCTTTGTCTTCTTCAGCCTGTCCGGCTCGAAGCTGCCCGGCTACATCGTGCCGATCTTCCCGGCGCTTGGCATGCTGGCAGCCGTGGCGCTGCAGCACATCGATGAGCGCAGCTGGAAGCGGCAGCTCAACGGCATGCTGGTCATTGCGGCAATCGGCTTGCTGGCCAGCCCGGTGGTGGCCACGCTGAATTCCGACAATACGCCCAACGAGCTGTACCGCTTGTTCGCGGTCTGGGTCGGCGCCGCCTTCGTGCTGATGCTCGGCGCCGTGTTCCTTGCGCGCAAGCTGCTGGCAAGCAAGGGCCTGATGGTCAGCATCACCGTTTACTCGCTCGGCTTGTTCACCAGCTTCACAGTGGCGCTGCTGGGCCACGAGGTCATGGGACGGCAGACTTCGGGCGTGGACATGGTGCCCGCCATCAACGC
>NZ_JBFTSF010000176.1:0-13522 GCF_056399905.1 Cupriavidus sp. 01L46 | reverse complement strand
CTTCAAGAATGAAGCAGTTTTCCCCGATATTCCCATCGTTCAGGACGGATGCGCGCKGGCTGACAAAGCTTGCCAGACGGTATCCTAATTTCTGAGCCTCAAGGTATTTTTCCTTGCGCACAGCATTGAGCTTGGAATAACTAAGCGCAACAAATAGCTCATACTCTCCTGGCGGGTACCGATCAACCACCTCCTGAAACGCAACGATTGGCAAGCCACAGAACGTCTTGTCCGTCAGATAGGCTGCGTCCACTGTAAAGGCGGCAATCTCATATTCCGACTCCCTACTGAAATAAAAATACGCAAGCTGGGCGATCTCACCGGCACCAAATATAACCAGTTTCTTTCTCACGATTATTTTCTCACAATCATAGTGAATTCATACAATCCGTAATCATGAAAAAGTGCGACATTCCGCGAGTAGCGGCGCTTACACAGATCAAACAATCGACACGGGTCTGCATAATACAGATAATCGCGAGTTTTATCTGAGTCGGAATACGAGGTTAAGCAGTTAAATGCAAAGCCGACTCGACTGCTCTGGTTGAGCACATCCAATGTCATCTCAAGGTATTCATGCCATTTGGCATCCGATTGATCCAGGCGGACATTAAATATGCCGCTCGCAATACCATAATCGGCAACCTGATCCGGCTCCCCAGAGAGAACGAAACGCGCATTCTGACTGCCCTTCTGGCGCTGCTCGGCTGCAAGAATCATGTTCTCAGAGACATCAATACCCGTGTAAGAGAAATCTCCGTATTCGTTGCACAGAAAATCATAGAGTGCACCGTAACCACAACCTAAGTCATTCAATGTGAACTGGCACGAGCCATCAATAACCTTACACAGTTGCTTGAAACGAAGAATCTGGCCTTCCTCGCCGTTCCAGTCGACACCACGCGGGCCCTCACCATGTTCTGCGAGTTTCTCAGAGTAGTATGTAGAAACAGCCGACAGGATCGGATCATTAGCAATACTACTCATGAATTACGCTCCCCGGGACAGGGTTTTGCTTCAAAAAAAAGCACCAACGCCCGTCTGGAGCCGGCGCACAACTTTTGGAGAAAATGCAAAGGGAACAATGTATAATAATTCAGCACCACCCCCAGCAACGATGGGAAATAGGTCTTGTATTTTACCGATCGCCGTCCCGACTGCTTTGTCCGCTCCAGAGTTGACAAAGATAATTTCTGTCGTTCGCTCCTGCTCACCAGGAAATTGGACACCGGCAGTAACAGGTTGGAGACTGGGAAGGTCAACCCGGCGATGTGCAGGAGTTTCCAGCCACTAGCGCTCACCAGCCCTTGTACCCCGGCCCTGGTATAACGCCGGCAATGTCCGGCAATATCATCCTCAATGCCCCAATGTTCAGGCGATGCAGGTACCAAGGCAAACATAACCCCATCTTGCTTTAGGCACTCGGAAGACTTGTTCATGAAGGCGGATTGCTTGTCGTCCTCCAAATGCTCCATGACCATGCAYGAAATCACCAAATCGACCTTTTCAGGTATCTCGGAGGAGAGATAATCCGCGTTGACAGGTAGAAATCGTTCCTCAGCAATTTCGCGGGCAAAGCGATTGCCTAGCGAAGCAATCGTTTTCGCTTCAAGGTCATAGGAACGACCAGACCATCCATAATCAAGCAGAAGGCGCGTAATTTCCCCGCTTCCCGGCCCAACTTCGATGAAGCGCCCCGGGCGGAGCCGGCGTAAGCGCTCCCGCAGGTACATAAGCTGCAGCAGGGTACCCGGTGGCAAGACTACCATGGTAGCCGCCTCCTCCAAGAGGCGCCGGAAAAAAGCTGGATCTCCCGGCCAAGTTGCCTCATTTCTGTAGATCGTTGGGATAACATTAATATCTCTTGCCTTCTCGCGTAGAGAGATAATCGGCAACGGAATCAGGCTCCAGATAATTGAAGCCCAGCACTTCCCTCGCCTCACTCGGAAGATCCAGATCATTCATGTTGTTTGGAATCCTGATCTGTTGCTTGAAATACGGGATATTATATACATGATTCACCGCGCGCCTAACTGCCTGCGACCCATTAAATCCGCCCGTATGAAACAGCATACAGTCAAGCAAAATGAATGACCCCGCCCTTGCCTCGATCTGAACAGCATTTTTCTGCACGTAACCTGGAGAAGGAAACTCCTCAGATTTATGTGACGCCGGCAGTACAATGGTGGCCCCATTTTCGCATGTAAAGTCGTCAAGGCAAAACAGTGCATTAATAGCAAGTGGTCTCGACGACACGAAATGCTGATAAGGCAAATCGCGATGCCACGCACCCTGATTGTAGGTTTCTTGAGGAGGGTTGATTACGCCGTTTTGCTGATTGAGAATAAATTTCCCGAGAATCAGCTTCTTCAGCACGAATAGCAGGTTTTCATTTAGCGCAAGTCTAAGAAAAACTTCACCTCCATGCGTGAGCGGCGATCGCATAGCATGATATTCATTAAGCGCTCTGAGCCTTAGCTCCCCATAGGTTTCGATGTAGCGCTCTCGAGTACGATCAAATTCCTCCGATATATTTTGGAGTTCCGCTACCGAATATCCCGAATGCAAAATCGCATATCCGATATTCCTGACTTGCTCGGCAATCTCGTCAAGGTCGGACTCGCACTGGGTCCGCTGCAGTATGCCGTAGGATGCGCTAGGAAAATGCTTCGCTGTAGTCATTTCTGGAAATCGGATTCCTGCGAACCCCGATAAATCTGCCGCACTATTGAATATGGCCGCCGCTTAACCTCGGAGAAGACCTTGGAAATATAAATCCCCTGGATTCCCATGAAGAAAATTATCAGGCCCGAAAAAAACCAGATCGACGCAATAATGGACGTATACCCATCCGGCGGCGATGCAATAAAGAAATACCTGACAGCCAGGTAAGCAATATATCCTAGCGCCGAGATTGAGATAAGCAGCCCCGTGTAGAATGTAAACACCAGCGGCAGGCTACTGAAAGATGTAACCGCATTGACTAGGTGACTAAATTTTCGCGAAAGCGAATAAGTCGTAGGACTGGTAGAGTGTTTATGGACAATCTGTTGGCATTGTTTAAACCCCGTAACGATCCACAGCCCACCAATATTGAGCTCGCGCTCCCTGTGCAGGAGTAGTGCGTCGACATAGCGTCTCGACATAAGTCGCGCGGTGACGATGTTGTTAGGCTGCCTTATTCCAGTAAGTACGCGAAATAGCCGATAGAACAAATCGCCCGCAGCCTGCTCGAAGTATCCGCCCTTTCGCCTGGATTGAACGCCAAAAACAACATCACTTGCTTCGGCATCCATCTGCTTTTGAAAGCTAATTCCCCATTCCGGCTCCTCCTCAAGATCGCTATCGATCAAGAAGACTCTTTCGCCTCGGGCGTTCGCCAACCCCGTCATCATTGCCTTGTGATGGCCGAAATTTCGAGACAAATCGACGACTACAAGATGCGCATCCGATTCGCCAAGTTTTATTGCCAGATCCAGGCTATGGTCGGGTGACCCGTCATTTACCAAAACGATCTCGTAGTCATCACCCGCAAGCTGCCTGGCGACAGCACTCGCTCGTTGATAGAATTCAACAATATAAGGTGCCGACTGATAGAGGGTCGCGACAATGGAGAGCTTCATGAGTTTACATACCTCATGTACCGGGATGCGCTACTACCGCAATTAAACAGCAAATCAAGAATGCTGACCCCATGGACAAACTCGCCCCAAAGCTGCGGATACTCAGGATAACCAGAGTAATCAAACCAGGATACTTTGATCCCCTTCTCGCTGAATACACTTTCTTCGATGTAATCCTTGGCCGAGGGCCCGGAGATATACTCTGTACCCCCGGCCTGGGCACAAAGGTCCGCCAGCCGCTCAGTCTTTCCATCACTAAGCACGTAGTCCCATGAGTTTGAAATGACTGTATCGATCCCCAGATATTTACAAATGGCATCGATAAACCGGCGATTCAATTGCGAGAGATGTGTGTAACGCTCATCGAGATAGAGCGGCGCGAGCCAGCTCTTGATTTCGTCAAAGCATTTTGCACGCCGATAGTTTTGCTCGAGTGTTTTCCAATGAGCAAGTGCCCAAGCCGCACCGTCAATCTCCGTGTCCTTGATTTTTTGATCGTACCTTCCTTTAACCTGGACCGGCACGGTAAGCCACTGCACATTTTGAGGTGTCTTGAACTGATTACGGTTGCGCCAGTCGCGTTTTGTGTACTGCATGTCGTCATAGAGGATAAATTCATCCACTGCGGCAATCATGTCGAAATATCCCTTCCAGGGAATATAGTTGGACTGGAGGATAGCGATTTTCTTCAAGAGTCGGCCTTCCTTTGTTCCTCGCATGCAGCCACTGCCGCATCAGCGCTATGACTGGGCTTGTGCAACTGCTGAATTTGGCCGTTGGGGAACCCAAGAGTACCGACCATCTTAAAGTCCCCCCGCCCATCAGCCGCAACGCTGGCCAGAACGTCTAGTGAAATTGGGCGCGGGCCATGGGGGTTGAGCGCCGAAATCACAGTCAGCGCAGCCTCGGACGTCTGCTTTGCCATGTAAGCCAACCAACCGCCAACCGCACTCTGCTCCAATATGGGGAACCCGTGGGCAAACCCTTGCGGCGCCCAGATCTGGCGCAAGTTCTCTGCAGTCAAATTCACTCCTACCCACCTTCTAAACGTTACGGAGCCTAGCCGTATGCCGCGAGCGGCACGCCGAATATCTCACGAATATATCTGGTCCATCAGCACACGGACACCCTGCGTCCAATCTGGCACGTCTCTTGCGGCCTGGCCGCTCGAGGTCGGAATTAGAGGAGCGCAGCACCAACCGTGCCGCGTCGCATGTCTCCATCGACCGGGCGCCTTACAGGCGCATCCTTAACGCCACACCCCACGCCTGCGCGTGACRCATGCCTTTCGCAATGCATAGCCGTGCCGGAAGCTCTGCCCGGCAGTGGTGAGGTGAAATGTGCTCGAAGGGATACTGGCCCAATCGTCATTTAGCCAGTTGCGCAGAACATTCAGCGCAGTTGTACCCACGACAAGCGCGGCAGTGGCCGGCGCGTCAAATTCGTCCATGACCACCTGCAACTGATCACCCTTGCGCGCCGAGGCAAGTATCGTCTTTGTGAAATTCCAGCCGTGCGCCCCGCGGCCCACGACAGTATTCCGACAGTACCTACCCTGCACCGCCGAGAGAATGGCTAGAATCTCTAGCCTGCCGCGAGTGGCGATATTCTATCCGAACCGATTCCATGGCGGCCCATCAGTACGGCGTGCCCCAATAGTCCAACAGAGTCAATAGATCCGAATGACCCTACAAAAATATGCCATTGGAGATCTGCAGGGCTGCTCCACGTCGTTCCTTGAACTGCTCGAGCAGCTGCCGCCGACAGCGAAACTGCGCTTTGTTGGCGACTTAGTCAACCGCRGTCCCGCTTCCGCAGAGACTCTGCGCCTTGTGAGACAAATCGGCGCGCGCGCTGAATCCGTCCTCGGCAACCACGACATCCACCTGCTGGCAGTCRCTGCCGGCGTGCGCAAGCGCGGCCGCACCGACACACTCGACGACATCCTTGATGCGCCAGATTGCGACGAATTGATCACATGGCTGCGACATCGCCCCCTGGCCATCCATGAGGACGGCTTCCTGCTCGTGCATGCCGGCGTACTACCGCAATGGACGGCCGGGCAGACGATGGAACTAGCGGCAGAAGTGGAGCAAGAACTGCGTGGCCCCAACTGGCAAGCTTTCCTGGCCAACATCTTCGGCAACGCGGCAGTCCGTTGGGATGCGGCCCTGCGCGGCATCGAGCGCCACCGCGTAGTGGTCAACGCCCTCACCCGCCTGCGCTTTTGCAGCGCGGACGGCGTGATGGACCTGAAGGCCAAGGATGGGCCCGGCAGCATGCCCGCGGGCATGCTGCCCTGGTTCGACGTTCCAGGCCGCCTGACCGAAGACACCACCGTGGTTTGCGGACACTGGTCCACGCT
The DNA here is from genome assembly GCF_056399905.1 of Cupriavidus sp. 01L46. Taxonomy (NCBI): domain Bacteria; kingdom Pseudomonadati; phylum Pseudomonadota; class Betaproteobacteria; order Burkholderiales; family Burkholderiaceae; genus Cupriavidus; species Cupriavidus sp. 01L46. The sequence goes on along the minus strand of NZ_JBFTSF010000176.1, from coordinate 7,534 downwards.
TGGGCTGGTAATGCGCCCCAACCTCATGGCGCTGGACACGGGATGCGTCTGGGGTGGCAAGCTCACGGCGGCGCGGCTGGCGCCGGACCCGGCGCAGCGCTCACTGATCCAGGTGGATTGCCCGCAATACTGCGATCCACTCGCTTGAGCCAACGGCCGCGCAGGGGCAAATTACGGCGCGGCAGCCGGCGCGGGCGAATCCGCAGCTTCGCCCGCCTCTCTGACGTCAGGTTCGTTTCCGGCGCCGCCATTGACGCGCCCCGCCAGTTCTGCGGCATGCTCTTGCGCACCCTGGCTCAGGTGGGTCACCACTTCCCGCGCGGCCTCGGCCAGTTCGCGCCGGCTAGCGCTGGCGGCAGTCAAGGCCGGGGCGAAGCAAAGCCTGGCGATGATCGGCGGCGCCCGCAGGATGGAATCGAGCGTCTGCAGTAGGGTCAGATCCCCGATATACGCCGGCGCCGTGGTTGGCTGCCCTGTAGCCGCATCCAGATAAGCCAGCCCAACAGGCTGCACCGGCAGCCCGCCCGAGATCGGCGCCTGCATCAGATTGGCATGGAACGGCAGCACGCTGCTGCCATCCGTGGTGGTCCCCTCGGGAAACACGCAAACCAAATCGCCCTGCAGCATCACATCGGTGATGGCATGCAGTACCCGATGCGCATCTCGCTTGCGCGCCCGTTCGATGAAGATGGTGCCGGTCTGCCCGCACAGCCAGCCGATCACGGGCCAGTCGCGAATTTCCGACTTGGCCACGAAGCGCACGGGCTGCCAGCAATTGATGACGTAGATGTCCAGCCAGGAGATGTGGTTGGACACCACCATAGCCCCATGCGGGGGCTGCTCCCCGGGCCCCAGTCCCAGCACCTCGACCGTCACCCCGCAGATCCGCAGCAACCGGCGCGACCAGCGCCGGATGTGCGATTGCCGCGACTCTACGCCGAGCCAGGGGAACAGCACCGCGCAGGTCAGGAGGCCGCGCAGCAGATGGAGGATCAGAGCGATCTTGCGCAGCCAGATCATGCCTGCCCCACTGACGAACTCGCTTGCGCCATCTTGTCCGACTTCCCTCGGCCCGGCATGGCGCTCAGTGCAGTTCGTAGACGACGTGGCCGCCGACCAGCGTGGTGCGCACGCGCCCACGCATCTCGTAGCCGAGCCACGGCGAATTCTTGCCCTGGCTCTTGAGCGCGCGCCGCTCGACCTTCCATTCCTGCTCAGGATGGAAGATGCAGATATCGGCGGCGCTGCCTGCGGCCAGTGTGCCGGCAGCCAGGCCGAGCACGCGGGCCGGCTCGGCCGTGATGCGGGCGAGCGCCTTGCCCAGCGGCACCTTGTGCTCCTCGGCCCAGCGCAGTGTCAGCGGCAGCAGCAGTTCCAGCCCGGTGGCGCCTGGCGAGGCTTCGGCGAAGGGCAGCAGCTTTTCGTCGTCGTCCACGGGGGTGTGGTCCGAGCACAGGGCATCGATGGTGCCATCGGCCAGACCCGCCACGATGGCGTCGCGATCGCGCGCGCTGCGCAGCGGCGGCGAGAAGCGCATCTGCGAGTTGAAGTAGCCGATGTCCATATCGGTCAACGACACGTGGTGGATATTGACGTCGCAGGTGACCGCGAGGCCTTCGCGCTTGGCCTGGCGTACCAGCTCGATGCCGGCGGCGGAGGACAGCCGGCACAGGTGCACGCGCGCGCCGGTGCTGCGCATCAGCTCGAAAATGGTGTGCAGGCGCACCGTCTCGGCGATCACCGACATTCCGGACAGCCCCAGGCGAGATGCCACGGCGCCGCTGGCGGCCACGCCGCCACCGAGGTAGGGATCCTCCGGGCGCAGCCAGACCGTGAAGCCGAAGGTCTTCGCATACTGCAGCGCGCGCAGCAGCACCTGGGTATTGCGGATCGGCGCCTCGGCCTGCGAGAAACCGATGCAGCCGGCCTCGGTCAGTTGCGACATCTCGGTCAGCGTTTCACCGTTGAGGCCCAGCGTCAGCGCGCCCAGCGGATAGACGTGCGTCTGGTTAAGGGTGCGGGCGCGGTACTTGAGCATCTCGACCAGGCCCGGCTCGTCGAGCACGGGATCAGTGTCGGGCGGGCAGACCAGGCTGGTCACGCCGCCGGCGGTGGCCGCCGCCACTTCGGATTCGAGCGTGGCCTTGTATTCATAGCCCGGCTCGCGCAGCCGCGCGGACAGGTCGACCAGGCCGGGGCAGACGATCAGCCCGGCCGCGTCGATGGTCTTGTTGGCATGGAAGTCCGCCGGCGCGCTGCCCACGCCGACGATCTTGCCGGCGGCAATGTAGAGGTCTTGCTGCGCATCGACGTTCGCGGCCGGGTCGATCAGGCGGCCGCCCTTGATGTGGATCTTCATATCGTGTCGCTTGGCTTGTATTCGGTTGTTCTGGCTTGGACGCTATCGTCCGCTATCACGCTGTCAGTCGTGGTTTCCGGCCACGATGCCCATCACGGCCATGCGTACCGCAATGCCGAAGGTCACCTGGTTGAGGATCACGGACTGCGGCCCGTCGGYCACGGCGGAGTCGATCTCCACGCCACGGTTCATCGGGCCCGGATGCATCACGATGGCATCGGGCTTGGCCAGCGCCAGACGCTCGGGTGTGAGGCCATAGGCCTTGAAGTATTCCTGCGCCGAGGGCAGCAGCGCGCCGCTCATGCGCTCGTTCTGCAGGCGCAGCATGATCACCACGTCCACGCCCTTCATCCCCTCTTCCATATTGTGGAAGACGCGCACGCCCATCTGCTCCAGCCCCGAGGGCAGCAGCGTGCGCGGGCCGATGGCGCGCACTTCGGGCACGCCCAGCGTGGTCAGCGCGTGGATGTCCGAGCGCGCCACGCGCGAGTGCAGGATGTCACCCACGATGGCGACCGTGAGATTGGTGAAATCCTTCTTGTAGTGGCGGATCGTGTACATGTCGAGCAGCCCCTGCGTGGGGTGCGCGTGGCGGCCGTCGCCCGCGTTGATGACATGGACATGGGGCGCCACGTGCTCGGCGATGAGGTACGGCGCGCCGGAGCTGGCATGGCGCACCACGAACATGTCGGCCGACATCGCCGACAGGTTGTTGATGGTGTCGAGCAGCGACTCGCCCTTGCTCGTGGACGAGGCGTTGATGTTCAGGTTGAGCACGTCCGCCGACAGCCGCTTGGCGGCAATCTCGAAGGTGGTGCGGGTACGCGTGGAGTTCTCGAAGAACAGGTTGAACACGCTTTTGCCGCGCAGMAGCGGCACCTTCTTCACTTCGCGGTCGGAGTCAGACAGCGAGACGAACTGGCTGGCAGTGTCGAGGATGTGCGCGACCATCTCGCGCGACAAGCCCTCGATCGAAAGCAGGTGCTTGAGCTCGCCGTTCTTGGTCAGTTGCGGGTTGCGGAACGTCTTGATCATGGCAGGTAGAAAGGGCCGGGCGGTGGCGGTGGCTGGTCTGGGCAGGTCTGGGTCTGGCTTGCCGGCGTGCCGTTGCGGGCGCGCCGGCCGGTGGGCTGGGCAGGCTTAGTTGCCGGTGGCCTCGTCGGCGAAGGCAAAGCGCATGTCGGAGCCGGTGCCCTCATGCGACAGCACCAGCGTGGTCCCGGGCGGCAACGCGACGTGCGTGGCAGCAAAGTCCGCAGCCGCCGGCAGTTCGCGGCCGCCGCGATCGACCAGCACGGCCAGCGCCACGCGGGCCGGGCGGCCATAGTCGAACAGCTCGTTGACGGCAGCACGGATGGTGCGCCCGGTGGCCAGCACGTCATCGATCAGCAGGATCTTGCGGTCTTGCACGTCAAAGGGCAGCGTGGTCGGCTGGGCCTGGCTGTGCAGGCCCTTCTTGGCATAGTCGTCGCGGTGGAAGGCAACGTTGATGACCCCATGGGCCGCCAGCTGCAGGTCCGCGGCGAGCCGCTCGGCAATCCAGGCGCCGCCGGAATAGATGCCGGCGACCGACCATTGCGCGCGTTCGGCCTCAGGCAGCGCGGCCTGCACCTGGTCACGCAGCGTACGGTAGAGCGCCTCGGCGTCGAGAGAGGAAGTCTGGGTCATAGCGGATGCTGGTCGAAGTACTGTTGCAGGATGATGCTGGCGGCCTCGGCGTCGAGCGCGCCCTTGCGGGCGCCGGCCATCTCGGCGGCGATCGACGTGTAGCTTTCGTCCACCCAGGCCACCGGCAGGCCGAAGCGGCCGTTCAACTGGTTGCCGAAGCGGCGTGCGAGCCGCATCGATGGCTGCTGGCTGCCGTCCGGATTGGTGGGCATGCCCACCACCAGCTGCACCGGCGCCCACTCATTGATCAGTGCGGTCACCGCCTCGAAGCGGCCTTCCACGGTGATATTGGGGATGATGACGAGCGCACGCGCCTCGCGCGTGACGAAGTTGCCAAGCGCAACGCCGATCTTCTTTTCGCCGTAATCGAAGGCCAGGACGGTGCCGTCGGTGGGCAACTGGCGCGGCGCTGGCGTCGCCCCGTCGTCAGGCATGCCCAGCCTCGCCCGAGAGCATGGTGAAGTCGATGCCCAACAGGCGTATGGCGGCGGCGAAGCGTTCCTCGGGGGGCACGCTGAAGATGATTTCGGGGTCGGCCTGGACGGTCAGCCAGCCATTGCGGCTGAGTTCTTCCTCCAGCTGGCCCGCACCCCAACCGGCATAGCCGAGCGTGAGCAGGAAGCGTTGCGGGCCGCTGCCGTTGGCCACGGCCTCCAGCACATCCTTGGAGGTGGTCATCTCGAGTCCGCCGGGCACGGCCAGCGACGAGACATAGATGCCGACCGGATCATGCAGCACGAAACCGCGCTCGGTCTGCACCGGTCCGCCGAAATAGACCGGCTGCTGCGCCACCGGCTGGATCTCCAGCTTGAGGTCGATCTTGTCGAACAGGGTGGCCATATCGATATCGATAGGCCGATTGATCACCAGGCCCAGCGCGCCGCGGTCGTTGTGCTCGCACAAGTAGACGACGGAACCCGAAAAAGTCGGGTCTGCCATGCCGGGCATGGCAATCAGGAACTGATTGGTGAGATTGATTGGGGCTTCCAGCGTCGCCATTCCTGCATTTTATCAAATCGTTGCCATCCGTCCGGAAAAGATTCGCGGAATGCCGCAACGCAACATTCCGACGCTTGCCCGGTGCGCTTGCTTGCTGGCCTCTGTGCCAGCGTCAATGCTTGCTTGCCGCCGCCCGCCTATTCCTTGCGCGTCAGCGCGGCCAGGTCTTCCGGCGTCAGCCAGCGCCAGTCTCCCAGCGCCAGGGTCGGCTCCAGCACCAGCCCGCCGATGGCGCTGCGGTGCAGGGCTTCCACATGGTTGCCAGCCGCGGCCACCATGCGCTTGACCTGGTGGTACTTGCCCTCGGTCAGGCTAAGGCGCAGGCTGCGCTCGCCGGTAGCCTCGCAGGCGGCCGCCGCGATCGGGGCCGGCTCGTCCTCGAGTTGCACGCCCGCCACCAGCGCATCGACCTGCTCTTGGGTGACCGGCTCGGCGGTCGTCACTTCGTAGACCTTGGGCACCTTCTTCTTGGGCGAGGTCTGGGCGTGGATGAACTGGCCATCGTCCGAGAGCAGCAGCAGGCCGGTGGTGTCCTGGTCCAGCCGCCCGACCGCCTGCACTTCGCGCTGGCGCAGCGGCACCGGCAGCAGGTTGTACACGCTGGGATGGTGGCGCGGGCGCTGCGAGCATTCGTAGCCCACTGGCTTGTTCAGCAGGATGTAGGCCTTGGTGTGGCCGATCCAATCCTCGCCGTCCACAGTCAGGCGCAGGCCGTCGACCTCGAACTTGGCGCCCGGATCCTCGCACAGGGTACCGTCGACCTCCACCAGGCCGGCCCCGATCAGGTCGCCGCAATAGCGGCGGGTGCCGAAGCCTTGGGATTGGAGGATGCGGTCGAGTGTCATGGCCATGGCTTGCTTCTTGATATCTGAATGACTGGATTGCTGGATTACTGAAATACGGGCCGGCCTGTTCGGCGCTGCGGACAACGCCGGCCGGCATGCCGGGCCAGCCCGCGCGCGCGGCGCATGCCTGACGCTATGGTAGGGTAACAGGCTTCGCCAGCCCAACTTCCGGAACGCCCGATCTTGCCCCCATCCCCCTCCGACGCCCGCCTACCCTATCGGATCGACCGGCAGTTCGAGCGCGGCCTGGTGTGGTTCCGGCGCGACCTGCGCGCCGACGATCACGCGGCGCTGCATTATGCCCTCAAGCACTGCCGCCAGGTATGGTGCGTCTTCGTTTTCGACCGCGAGATCCTGGATCCGCTGCTGGCGCGCGGCCTGGCGGCCGACCGCCGGGTGGCGTTCATCCTGGCCTCGCTGGCCCCGCTGGACGAAGCGCTGCGCGCGGCCGGCGGCGGCCTGATCGTGCTGCACGGCCACGCGCGCACAGCCATTCCCGAGCTGGCCGCCGAGCTTGGCGTCACCGCCGTGTTCGCCAACCACGACTACGAGCCCGCCTCGCTGGCCCGCGATGCCGAGGTCAGGCAAGCGCTGGCGGGCCAGTCCTGCGCCTGCTTCAGCTTCAAGGACCAGGTGATCTTTGAGCGCGACGAGATCCTGACCGGCCAGGGCAAACCCTTCTCGGTCTTCACGCCCTACAAGAACGCCTGGCTCAAGGCCTTGCTTGCGTTCGACCTCAAGCCCTACCCGGTCGAGCCTTATCTGAAGTCGCTGGCCGTCCCGCCGAAGGCTTACGTACGGCCGCTGCCCACGCTGGAGGCACTGGGCTTCGCCCCCTCCAACCTGGCCGAGATCACCATGCCCACCGGCAGCGCCGGCGCCCACGCGCTGTTCGACGAGTTCTGCGAGCGCATAGGCGACTACACGCGCCGGCGCGATTTCCCCGCCCTGCGCGGCCCGAGCTACCTGTCGGTGCACCTGCGCTTTGGCACCCTGTCGATCCGCACGCTCGCCCGCACCGCCCACGCCGCCACGCTGCGCGGCGGCGCCGAGAGCGCTGGCGCCGCTACCTGGCTGTCCGAGCTGATCTGGCGCGATTTCTACTTCATGATCCTGCACCACCACCCCCGCGTCGCAGTTGGGTGCGCCTTCCATCCCGCCTACGATGCCATCCGCTGGATCGATGGCAACACCGGCGAGCGCTACTTCCAGGCCTGGTGCGACGCCAGGACCGGCTACCCGCTGGTGGACGCCGCCATGCTGCAGATCCGGCAAAGCGGCTACATGCATAACCGGCTGCGCATGGTGGTAGCGAGCTTCCTGGTGAAGGACCTCGGCGTGGACTGGCGGCGCGGCGAGCAGTACTTCGCCGACCAGCTCAACGACTTCGACTTCTCCGCCAACAACGGCGGCTGGCAGTGGGCCGCCTCCACCGGCTGCGATGCCCAGCCCTACTTCCGCATCTTCAACCCGACCACGCAGTCTGAGAAATTCGACCCGCAGGGACGATTTATCAGGAAGTACCTGCCGCAACTGGCGCGCCTGCCGGACAAGTACATACATGCACCGTGGACAGCCTCGGAAGACGTGTTGTTCGCAGCCGGGGTCAAGCTAGGGGAAAACTATCCGCGGCCGATCGTGCAACACGACGTGGCACGCAAGG
>NZ_JBFTSF010000175.1:0-13574 GCF_056399905.1 Cupriavidus sp. 01L46 | reverse complement strand
GTGTGAAACGTCTTTGATTTTTCTGTTCTTGATTTTCTATTTAGCGCTTTCACTACCAGCGCAGTCCGCTTCGCTGCTTAGCCTGAGCGAATTCCCATCGCTGCGGAAGACCATCCCGTGCTCCCGCCCGCGCGCCTGCACCTCGGCCAGCCTGCCCTGTAGCACGATCTCCATGACCTTCCCATGTTCTCCGGACCGATCGCAAACCGGATCCGTGGCGGCGGCATCGCCGGTCAGCAGGAACGCCTGGCAGCGGCACCCGCCATGGTCTTGCGCCTGAGAATCGCAGGATCGGCAAGGCTCCGGCAGCCAGTGCGTGCCGCGAAAACGCTGGAAGGCGTCGCTGTCGCGCCATATTTCGCGCAGCGATTGCGTGGTGACATTCGGCAGGTCGAGCCCGGGCAGCATGCGGGCCGCGTGGCAGGGCAGCGCGACGCCRTCGGGCGCCACACCAAGGAAGGTGGTGCCCCAGCCGTTCATGCATTTCTTGGGCCGTTGCTCGAAGTAATCGGGCACCACGAACAGGATCTTGCACCGGTTGCCGATGCGTGCGCGGTATGCATTCACGATCGCTTCGGCTTCGCGCAGCTGCTCATGCGTGGGCATCAGCGCCTGCCGGTTTTCCCAGGCCCATCCGTAGTATTGGGTGTTGGCCAGTTCCAGGTACTCGGCGCCCATCTCCAGCGCCATCTCGATGATGGCGCCGACATGGGGCAGGTTATGCCGGTGCAGCACGCAGTTCATCACCATCGGATAACCGTGCGCCTTGATCAGGCGCGCCACGCGTTGCTTCAGATTGAAGGTGCGGGTACTGGAGAGAAAATCGTTGAGCTCGCGCGTGGAGTCCTGGAACGATAGCTGGATATGGTCGAGCCCGGCGACGCGCAAGGCGGCCAGCCGCGCATCCGTGAGGCCGATGCCGGAGGTGATGAGGTTGGTGTAGAAGCCCAGCCCGTGGGCATGCTCGACCAGTGTTTCCAGGTCTTTGCGCAGCAGGGGTTCGCCGCCCGACAGGCCCAGTTGCACGGCGCCCAGCGCGCGCGCCTGGGTGAAAACGTCGCACCACTGGGCGGTGTCGAGCTCGGCATCATGCCGCGCATAGTCCACCGGGTTGGAGCAGAAGGCGCAATGGAGCGGGCAGCGGTAGGTCAGTTCCGCCAGCAGCCATAGCGGCGGCCCGGGCGGCGCCATGGCTGCTGGCGGCTCAGACCAGCCAGCCGCGTTCGATGGCATGTTTGACAAAGGCGTGTACCTCCGGTGCGATGCCCTGCACGCCGAAGGCGGACTGCAGGTCGTCGATCAGCATGTCGAGGGTGTGGCTGCCGTCGCAGCGCTGCAAGATGGCAGCCGCGCTGTCGTTGAGCGTGACCATGCCTTCCGGATAGAGCAGGATCCAGCTCTGCTGGGCGTCTTCCCACTGCAGGCGAAAGGTCCGGTGCAGCGTCGGCTTGGTCAGGTCGGCTTCGGTCGGGGTCATGGGTGGGCAAGTTGGATGGCGTCGAGCATCGACCACAGGATGTCGAGCTTGAATTGAAGTATGTCCAGCGCGCGCTGCTGCTGCTCCGGCGTGCGGAAGTAGCCAAGCGTCACGCGCAGGCCGTGATCGACGTCGCGCTGCGCAAGCGGAATGCGTGAGCGGAAATAATCCAGGCCTTGCGCTTCGATCCACGGATAGTGCCCGGGCCAGCCGGCCAGGCGCTCCTTGTGGATTTCCGGGGCGAACATCTCGGTCAGCGAGGAACACACGGCCTCCTGCCAGGGCGCGCGTCGCGCGAAGTTCACATAGGCGTCAACGGCGAAGCGCACGCCGGGCAGCACGTGCCGGTGCGACCACAGCGCGTCCCGCGTGAGTCCCACCGCCTGGCCCAGCCGCAGCCRGGCTTCGATGCCGCCTTCCTGCGTGTCTGTGCCGTCATGGTCCAGGATGCGCACGACCCACTCGCGGCGCGTGGCGCGGTCGGTGCAGTTGGAGAGGACGGCAGCGTCCTTGAGCGGGATGCTGGTCTGGTAGTAGAAGCGGTTGGCCACCCACGCGCGAATCTGCGCCGGCGTGCATTGCCCGGCCGCCATGCGCAGGTTGAACGGGTGGTGGATGTGATAGCCGGTCTCTTTCGCGCGCAGGCGCGCTTCGAATTCGGCGGGGCTCCAGGCCGTGGCTTGTGTCATAGCGTGATTTCCATGCCGTCGTAGGCCACCTCGATGCCGTGGTCCGCCAGCAGGCCGCGCTGCGGCGAGTCGTCCACCAGGATCGGGTTGGTATTGTTGATGTGGATCAGGATCTTGCGTGCCGCGGGCAGGCGGTCGAGCGTCTCGATCATGCCGCCTGGGCCGGACAGCGCGAGATGCCCCATGTCCGCGGCGGTCTTGGCGGAGAAGCCAAGCTGCTGCATCTCGTCGTCGCGCCAGCAGGTGCCGTCCACCAGCACCACGTCGGCGCGCTGCAGTTCGTCGAGCACGCGCGGCTCGATGCGGCCCAGCCCGGGCGCATAGAAGGCGCGCCGGCCGGTGGCGGCATCGACGATGCGAAGGCCGATATTGTCGCCACGCTGCGGCGCGTTGCGGTTGGGGGAGTAGGGCGGCGCCTTGCTCTCCAGCGGCACCGCCGTCAGCATCACGCCATGGAGCGGTGGCACCGTGAAGGGCGCGTCGTCCAGGGCCAGCGTGTGCGTGTCCAGCCCGCAGTAGTGCGACAGCATGCGTGTCAGCGGGAACGCCGTGCCGAGATCCTGCAGTACCGCCGCGGTGGCGTAGACCGGCAGCGCTTGCCGATGCTCGCGCAACATCAGGAGGCCGGTCACGTGATCGATCTGGGCGTCCATCAGCACCACCCCGGCAATCCCAGTGTCGCGCGGCTGGCGCGCCGGCTGYAGCGCTGGCGCCTGGCGCAGCTGCTCGAGGATGTCGGGGGAGGCGTTGACCAGCACCCAGTCCTGTCCTGCGTCGCTCAAGGCGATCGACGACTGCGTACGTGGCGTGGCGCGCAGCGTGCCGTTGCGTACGCCATCGCATTGGCGGCAGTTGCAGTTCCACTGGGGAAAGCCACCGCCTGCGGCCGATCCCAGGACCCGGAGTATTGTCATGGCGCGTATCGATAGGGTTCGTGACGGAGTCGAAGAGCAAAAAGCCCGCCAGCGAGAAAAAAGGCCCGCGGGGAGCGGGCCTTGCCAGGTTGGCGCGTTCAGGCAAAGGGGCTCAGCGGTTGGCGATGTACATCGTGATCTCGAAACCCAGGCGCAGTTCTTTGTAGGCGGGGGTGGTCCAGTTCATGTCTCCTCCTCGGGGGTGGCATAGTTAGTGAATGCATTGCGTTGTCTTGCGGCGGACATCGCCGCGTTCTTTCCGAGGCAACATCCATGCCCGCAGCGCCGCCGCCGTCCCATTGTTCTTTTCTCCGTATGCGGGATGGCCACCGCATGCATGTGCGACAGGCTGGCCCGGCCTCGGGTGATCCATGGCTGGTGCTGCACGGCGGGCCGGGCAGCGGCTGCAGCCCGTCGATGGGGGCGTGGTTCGATCCGTTGCGGCACCGCGTGGTGATGCCCGACCAGCGTGGCGCGGGCCGTTCGCGGCCCGCCGGCACGCTGCGCCGCAATACGGTGGGCGCGCTGCTGGCAGACCTGGAGCAGCTGCGCGAAGCGCTTGGCATCCAGCGCTGGAGCGTGGTGGGCGGGTCCTGGGGAGCCGCGCTGGCGCTGGCCTATGCCGCGCGCTATCCCGACGCGGTGGCGGCCCTGGTGCTGCGGGGCGCTTTCCTGACTGGCCGCGACGATATCCATCGGCTTTTTTCTCTGCGCGGCGGCGCGGTGTTGCGGCGCGTCATGGCTAGGGGCGAGCGGTCGTCCGATGCCCGGGCCCGCCTGCTCACTGTGTCACAAGTGTTGCAAAGTGGTACGCCTGTTCAAAAACTGGACACTGCCGGACAGTGGCAGCGCGCCGAACGGCGGATGCTGGGTCTTGGCCGGATGCAGCCGGTGCGCAAGCCGTGGCGCGAGCGCATGGCGGCGGTGGACAAGTACCGGGTTCAGGCGCATTACCTGCGCCGCCGTGCCGGGCTGGGCAAGCCGGCGCTGCTGAAGGCGGCGGCGCGGATCGGCGCGCGGGACGTGCCGGTGACGTTGCTGCATGGCCGTGCCGATGCGGTCTGCCGGCCGGCCAATGCCCTGCGCTTGCAGGCGGTCATGCCCCAGGCGCGGCTGGTCTGGGTGCCAGGCGGACACTTGCCTGCCGGTGCCATGGCCGAGGCCCTGCGGACAGCCATCCGCGCGGCGGGCGGGCAGCGGTGACAGATCCCACCCGGCGCGGATTCATGGGCGCCCTGCTGGTGATGGCGCTCGGCGGCGCCGGACCGGTCGCTGCACTGGGCCGCGTGGTGCTGGCGAGGTTGCAGCCTGGTGTGTATGTGGCCAGCGCAGCCAATGCCGAGGTGGCGCGGGCCAATGCCGGGGAGGTGGTGCCGACCCTGGTCCATGTGACCGGAGCCGGGGTGCTGGTGGTCGACCCGGGTCCGCATCTGGCCTGGGGGAAGGGGCTGCTGGCGGCGATCCGGGCAGTGACGCCCGAGCCGGTGCGCTGGGTGGTCAACACCCATGCGCATCCCGAGAACGTGCTGGCCAACGCGGCGTTCGCGCGCTTGCGGCCGCGCCCCGCGTTCCTGGCCTCTGCCGCCACCGCTAGCCTGATGCGCCAGCGCTGCGAGGCGTGCCTGGCCCGGCTGGCCGCGCAACTGGGGCCAGCCGCGATGCGCGGCACGCAGATCGTGTTGCCTGAACCCGGCTTGCGCCATGGCGATCGCCTGCAGACCGGCGCCACCGCATGGGAGGTGCAGGTCCACGCTGGGGCCCATAGCGCTTCGGATACTGTGCTGTATGCGCCGCGGCGGCGGCTATTATGCGTGGGCGGCCTGGCCTACCGCGACCGCGTTCCGGAGATGCAGGAGGCGTCCCTGCAAGGCTGGCGGCGCGCGCTGCGCGCCGTGTCCGCGCTACCCGCCGATATCGTGGTGGGCACCGCGCTGGGCACGCCGGCGCAAACGCTGGCGCCCACGCTGGYCTACCTGGACGCGTTGGCCGGCGGCGTCGCCGCCGCACTGGAAGCGGGCGGCGATGCGGCGCGCGTGCTCAGCCCGGCCGCCGCCGAGCCGTACCGCCATTGGCGCTATTTCGCTGCGCGCCATCCCTTGAATGTGCAGCACGCCTGGCGCGAACTGGAAGACCTGTGGATGAACGGCGAGCCGCTGGCCTGAGCGCCGGCCGGCGCGCACGGCTGCCGTCTCAGCCACCTTGCTGCGGCAGCGCGTTGGCCTCGTCCAGCTTCCGGTAGACCGTGTTGCGCGAGATGCCGAGCGCCTTGGCCGCCGCGGAAATATTGCCGTGGTGCGCCTTGACCGCGGCGACGATGGCCAGCGCCTCGACGTCGGCCAGGCGGGTGGGCTGGGCGCGGGGCGCGGCCTGCGCGGCGCGCTCGCCGTCCGGCGCGGCGTCTGCCGCCACCGTGGCGCCATGCGCGGGATGGGTGGTGGCCTGGCGTGCCAGCCGGTCTTCCAGGAAATCGTCGGGCAGGTGGTCCTCGGTGATCTCCGCCTCGCCTTCGGCCATCAGGCGCGCGGTGCGCAGCAGGTTGCCGAGCTGGCGGATATTACCCGGCCAGTGATAGCTGCGGAACATCTCCATGACCGAATCCTTGATGCGCGGTCCCCCGCTGGCCTGGCCCTCGCGCAACAGCTTGTTGGCCACCACATCGAGGTCGCTGCGCTCGCGCAATGCCGGCAGCCGCACCACGAGGCCGTTCAGGCGGTAGTAAAGGTCTTCCCGGAACATGCCATTGGCCACCTGCTCCCGCATATTGCGATTGGTGGCGCAGATCACGGACACGTCGACGTGGATCACCTTGCTGCTGCCCAGCGGCGTGACCGCGCGCTCCTGCAGCGCCCGCAGCATGCGCGCCTGCAGGTGCAAGGGCATATCGCCGATTTCGTCGAGGAAGAGGGTGCCGCCATTGGCCAGCAGCATCTTGCCGATGCCGCCCTTCTTGCGGGCGCCGGTGAAGGCGCCTTCTTCGTAGCCGAACAGCTCGGATTCGATCAGCGTCTCGGGTATCGAGKCGCAGTTGACAGCGATGAAGGGCCCGGCATGGCGCGGGCTGTCGGCGTGGATGGCACGGGCCAGCAGTTCCTTGCCGGTGCCGGTTTCCCCCAGCACCATGACGGGAATATCCTTGCCGATCACCTTGCGCAGCTTGGTGATGACGCTTTTGATCTGCGCATCGCCGGTGTCCAGGTCGTCCAGCCCGGGCTGGGCCGGCTGCGTGGCCGCGCGGTGGGGCAGGGAGGTGGCTTCAGGCCTGCAGTCCGTTTGCGCGCCGCCACGGTCGATGGCCACCGCCGGAACGGAAGCGGCGGGCGCTTTCCACTCGATGCGGGCGCTGACCTTGACGCCGCTTGGCAGCGGCAAGTGCACGACGCCCCCCTGGGCCTTGCGCTCGGCGTCGAACAGCTGCGACAGCGACAGGCCGAACAGTGAGGAGAAGGTGTGCGCGTGCAAGGCGCCGACCGACATCCCAAGCTGGAACTGCGCGCTGCGGTTGGCCGACAGGAAGCGTCCGCCCGGCGTAAAGGAGGCGATGCCCTCGACCAGGGTGCCGATAAACTCCGCGCGCGAGTGGAAGCGGACACACACCATGTCCTGGAAGGCATTGGCGAACAGCTGGTTCTCGATCATTTGCGCCGACATCCGCACCAGCGCCATGGTGTGCTTGTGGAACCCGCGCTGGTCACCCGTTACGTCGAGCGCGCCGACGGTCTTGCCGTAGGCATCGAGGATGGGCATGCACGAGCACGTGAGAAAGCGGTTGGCCTCCAGGAAATGCTCCGCGCCGTGGACCAGCGTGGCCTTGTTCTCGGCCAGCGCGGTGCCGATGGCGTTGGTGCCCCGGCTTTCCTCGGACCACAGGGCGCCGGGCTGCAAGGCCACCTTGCTGGCCTTGGCCAGGAAATCGTCATCGCCCAGCGAGTGCAGGATCAGGCCGGCAGCGTCCGTCAGGATCACCATGCTCTGCGTGTTGACGATCTGGTCATAGAGTGTCTCCATGACCGGCAGCGCGTAGGTAAACAGCGACTGGCTGCGCTCGATCTGGGTATTCAGCTCGTTCTGGAGCACCGGGCAGAAGTCCGGCGATTCATAGGGCCGCAAGCCATAGGATTCGGAGCGCTGGTGGGCCTGGGCGATCAGGCCGGGCCGGTCGCCCTCCGCCGGGTTGCCCTCCGCCGGGTTGCCCGTTACCGCCGGCGAGGCGCCGGGCACATGCGGGCCAGCGGCCGCTTGGAAAGTCATTTTTCTGTCTCCTGTGGAAGTCGCCCGCGATCTGTGCGCGGGTCGTTCCGAGTCCTGGCGTGATCGACATGGCCCGGAAGTGTTGCGTCATGAAGCAAAACGCTTGCCAGGGTGTTGCATTCCAGGGCACTGGTATTGGCCGGCTGTGTCACACGCTAACCATTTGCCGGGGGCCGGCCCGGTTTTTGGCCCACTTTGCGCTTGGTACGGCTTTTGCGGAAGTCACCTTCAAAACGCGTTCAACAACTGGAGGTGACACTGATGAAAACACCACGCCGCACACTTGCCCTGATTGCCATCTGCACGCTCCTGGCCGCAGCGCTGCCCCAAGCCGCATCGGCTCATGGCGACGTCACGCCGCAAGCCGTGGACACCAAGACACTACCGCAACTCGGCGAAGAATGGCGTCCGGATAATCCATACAGGAGCGGCGATGCGCAGCAGGAAGCACTGCGTATCGGCTCCTCGGCCTACAACCAGAACTGCGCGCGCTGCCATGGCCTGGAAGCGGTGTCCGGTGGCATCGCGCCGGATCTGCGCAAGCTGGATGGCGATTGCACGGCGCTGGCCAACGCGAAGAAAAAGCAGGAATGCATGGGCGAGGTCTCGCAATACTTCACCGCCACCGTGCGCAAGGGGCGTACGCGCGACGGCCGGGTCTACATGCCGCCGTTCGACGGCGTGCTGAGCCAGGAAGCCGTCTGGTCCATCAAGACTTACCTCGAATCGCGCCACGAGTAAGGGGGAGGCGGGGGCTGCCCGCGCATCCCCGGATTCCCGTACCCCCCGGATTCACAACCACAACGATCAAAAAAACAGGAGACCTCCCATGCGCGCCAGCTCTTTTCGCGGCCTCGCACCCTCCATGCCAGTCCAGGCTGGCCTGCGTCGCCTGGCCGGCGCACTGCTGGCGGTTGCCGCGCTCGCCTGCGCCCAGCCGTCGCTGGCCGATATGGCCAAGATCCGCCAGAGCGGGACCTTGAAGGTGGCCGTCTATAAGAGCCTGCCGCCATTCTCCACGGCAGCGGGCAACCTGTTGCCGGGCATCGACGTGGCGCTGGCGAAGGCCCTGAGCAAGCAGATGGGGCTGGCGGTGTCGCTGCTGCCGTTCGATGGCGACGAGAACATGTCCGACGACCTGCGCAACATGGTCTGGCGTGGCCATTACCTGGGCTATGGCCCGGCGGATGTGATGCTGCATGTGCCGGTGGACCGTGCGTTCATGCGTGCGAACGACAAGGCGCTGATCTTTGCGCCCTATCACCGCKAGATGTTCGTGCTGGTACACGACCGTGAGCGCGTCTCCGAGGTCCGGCAGCTAGGGGATCTGGCCGGGCAGCCTACCGGCGCGGAAGCCGGCTCCGCCGGTGCCAATGCCCTGTTGTCCGGGGCGCAGGGCGCGCTGCGCGACAAGGTGAAGATCTATCCCGGGCCAGACGAAACGCTGCGCGCGCTGTTTGCCGGCGAGATTGCCGCGGCAATGGTCACGCGCTCGCAATACGAAAGCGCGCTCAAGGTGGCCGGCCAGTCCGCCGCGCGTTTCGCCGCCGTGGACGTTGCCTCGCCGCTGCTGCCCGCGCGCGGCTGGGCCATCGGCATGGCGGTCAAGGCCGACGAGAGCGAGCTCGCCGAGTCACTGCAGAACGCGCTGGACGCGATCCGCCGCAGCGGCGAGCTGCAGCAGATCTTCGCGCAGTACGGGGTGTCGCTGCAAACGCCGTGAGGTTCTCCAGCCGTAGCATCGGCATTGACCGCGATCTGCATGGTGGCGCCAGGCCACCCTCGCCATACGCAATAGGGGGCCAGTGCATTGGCAAGTGGCGTCACTCGAGCTGAATCTCTGCGTCGAACCGGACCTTGACCTGCAAGGCGGCCAGCTCCAGCGTGACCACGACCGGGAAGCGTTCGGTTCCGGTGATGGTGCCGGCGGCGATCGCCTTGGACACCGCCAGCTCGATTTCCCGCTGCGAGCTCACGCCGACGACCTTGAGGAACTTGCGGATGCTGAGGTTGAAGGTTTCTTCGTTCATTGCGCTCTCCTGGCTGCTACCACAAGGAAAGACTAGGCGCTGGGCTGCGTTTTTGCTGCCTGAAGTGGATCCGGCCCGCGTGGCCAACCGCGTGGCCAACCAGGAGGCCACGTCAAAACGGGGACTACATGGCGCAACGGCGGCTGGCAAAGCGGGTCTGGTGGCACCGGCTGTGCCTCTTGCGTTCCTGGCGGCATTGCCTGCCATTGGCCGCCATTGGCCGGCACTGTCTCAAATTGAGACGGTGTGCCGCCCGCTTCGCAGCAAGGGTGCCGGCTTCGTGCTTGTCCGCTAGGTGAAAACCATGTTCCGCGCCGTCATGCGCTTGAAAACAGAGGGGGCCTCACTTACAGTTCCTCTCCAGCGCGCGCGCCCCCGCCGCGGCAGCAGCGGCAGTTGCCGCCATGAGAACAGGACCGTACGGAGACGACTGAATGAGGCATGCATCGATTGGGCCGGCAACGGACGTGCAGCTCGCGAGACGGAATTTTTTCGACGGGAAGCGCATTCCTCCCGGGACCGTACCTGACCTGATTGCCAGAAGCTGGCAGCGCGCCTCCAGCGCCGGCATGCGGCCCGAGGATCAGGCGCTGTTCAGCACGGCTGTCTCGCGCACGCAGCTGCAATGGATCGAGGATGAACATCGGGTGCTGATCGATGCCTCCGGCGAGGACATGGAGATTCTGGCGCGCGCGTTTCCCGCACAGCACTGGCTTGTGTTTTGCACCAACGCCGACGGCATGATCGTCAGCTCCAACGCGGGCACCCGCGCCGGGATTGGCCCGGCTGCCGCGGCCGTGCTCCGGGGCGGCAAGCGCGTATGCGAGAGCTCGCTCGGCACCAACGCGCCGGCCTGCGTGCTGATCGAAGGCGGCGGGGCGGTGGAGATACGGCGCGGCGAGCATTATCTCAATGAGCTTGTCGACGTGGTATGCGCGGCGGCGCCGATCTACGACTGCCACGACCAGCTGATCGGCGTGATCGACATCACCGGTTTCGGCGTGGACCTGCCCAGCTACGCGCTTGGCCTCGTGCAGTCGGCCGCCATGTCGATCGAGAACCGGMTGTACGCCAGGCTGCATGGCTGCCGCATCTTGCATCTGCATCATGACCATCRCATGCTGCATACGCCGGCCGAGGGCATTGTCGCGATCTCGGGCGATGACGTGATCGTGGCCGCCAACCGTGCCGCTCGGCAGATGCTGAAACTGCGCGGCGCTGGCGGTGCCGGTACCGAGCTGCGCCAGGTCTTCGCCAGCGGTCTGCATGGCACGGCGGCCTCCCGCCATGCCTCGCTGAGGGCGCTTGGCGGCGAGCGCTTCTTTGTTTCGCTCGACCAGACCATGGCGCCGATGCGCGCGCGCCGGCAGCATGGCAGCGATGGCGGCGACGGCGCCAAGCTGGCCGACGGCGGGTCATGCGTGATTGCCGATGCGGCGCTGTCGCGCACCGTCGAGAAGGCCGTGACCGTGATCCGCGAGCAGGTGCCGGTGATCGTGCTGGGTGAGACAGGTACCGGCAAGAGCATGCTGGCGCGTGCCCTGCACGAGGCCAGCCGGCCGGGCGAAGCCTTCGTCTCGCTCAACTGCTCGGCGATTCCCGAAAGCCTGGCCGAAGCCGAACTGTTCGGCTATGCCGACGGTGCATTTACCGGCAGCCGCAAGGGCGGCAGCGCAGGCAAGATAGAACAGGCCAATCATGGCACGCTCTTCCTGGATGAGATCGGCGATATGCCGCTGGCGCTGCAGACCCGGCTGCTGAGCGTGCTGCAGGAGCGCAGCCTGACCCGCATCGGCAGCAGCAAGCCGGTGCCGGTCGATATCTCCGTGATCTGCGCGACCCACCGTCATCTTCCCGACCTGGTGCGCGAGGGCACCTTCCGGGAGGACTTGTTCTACCGCCTGAATGGCATGTCGGTGCGCATGCCTGCCCTGCGCGAGCGCACGGACATGCCCGAGCTGGTGGCGGCCGTCCTGCAGTCGCTCGCGCGCGGGCGGTCCAAGCGGCTCGACGCCGATGCCATGGCCCTGGTCATGTCGCACCACTGGCCCGGCAATGTCCGCGAGCTCCACCAGGTGCTGCGCGCAGCCATTGCCTTGTCCGGCGATAGCGAAATCGTGGGGCGCGAGCATTTCGACGACTGCTGGGTGGCGGCCGCGGCCAGCACACCGGCGCTGGAGGCGCGGCCCGCCCTTGGCCACTCCACCGTCATGGCGGATGTGCAGAACGAACTGATCCACAGGACCCTGGCTCAGCTCAGTGGCAATCGCTCGCAGGCTGCGCGCGCACTGGGCATCTCGCGCGCCACCCTGTATCGCAAGCTGGCGCGCCACAACCCCGGCTGAGCGCAGCCGGACTAGCGCCCTCAGGGCCCCCGATGATCGCGTGCGCGGTTATCGGGGGCCTTTTCTTTTTCCCGGCATGTCTCAGTTGTGTCGAGACACCGGCGCAGTTTGAGACAGCAATACGGCGCCGCTTGCACGCACGGCTGCATCCATCAGGCTTGGGGAGCGGCTGCAACGAGCTGCAACGGGCTGCAACGCGCGGGATGACGTGGATTCGGCGGCGGGCGAGCGCGCGCACGGTGTGCTGGGCACGGCCTTTGCAGTAAGCAGTACGAGCGCATGAGCGCTACCTGCACAGACAAAGGAGACAGACAATATGCCAAGCAATGCAGCACTGGTGATCGGCGGCAAGCTGGTCGAGGGCGGGGCCCTGCTGGACGTGATCAATCCCGCCACGGGCAAGGTGTTCAATACGGTATCCCGCGCGACCGAGCGCGATGCGCACGCGGCCGTGGCGGCGGCCAAGGCGGCCCAGCCGGGCTGGGCGGCGCTCGGGCTGCCAGCGCGCCGCGCCTTGCTGCTGCGCTTGGCCGACGAAATGGCGGCCAACGCGGAAGACCTCGCCGCGTCGCTGGTGCTGGAGCAGGGCAAGCCGCTGGCCGAGGCGCGCCAGGAGCTGCAGTTCGCGCTGGCGTTCGTGCGCCATATCGCCGGCATGGAACTGCCGGTATCGGTGGTGCAGGACGATGCCACCCATCGCATCGAAGTCCATCACAAGCCGCTGGGCGTGGTCGCCGCCATTGCCGCGTGGAATTTCCCGGTGCTGATCGCCGCCTACAAGATCGCGCCCGCGCTGCTGATGGGCAATACCGTGGTGCTCAAGCCCGCGCCGACCACGCCGCTGGCTTCGCTGCAGCTCGGCGCCATCGCCAACGGCATCTTCCCTGCAGGCGTGCTCAACGTGATCACCGATCTCAACGATCTGGGCGGCTTGCTGACGTCGCATCCCGATGTGGCCAAGGTCTCGTTTACCGGCTCCACCGCGACGGGCAAGAAGGTGATGGAAAGCGCCGGGCCCCGCCTCAAGCGCATCACGCTGGAGCTTGGCGGCAACGACGGGGCCATCGTGCTCGACGACGCCAACGTAGCGCAGATCGCGCCCAGGATCTTCGGCAGCGCCTTCTACAACTGCGGGCAGGTATGCCTGGCGCTCAAGCGCCTGTACGTGCATGCCGCGATCCATGACGAGCTTTGCGATGCGCTGGCCGAACTGGCCAGGCAGGCCGTGGTTGGCAACGGCGCCGAGTCCGGCGTGACTCTCGGGCCGCTGCAGAACGCCATGCAGTTCGACAAGGCCGGCCGCTTCCTGGCCGCGGCCCGGCGCGACGGCAAGGTGCTGGCCGGTGGCGCCGCGCTCAAGGGCGATGGCTACTTTATCGCGCCCACCATCGTGCGCGACCTGCCCGACACCAATGCGCTGGTTGCCGAGGAACAGTTCGCGCCGATCCTGCCGGTGCTCCGGTACGAAGACCTGGACGATGCCGTGGCGCGCGTAAACGGCTCGCCCTACGGCCTGGGCGGCTCGGTGTGGTCGTCCGACCAGGCGCGT
This sequence comes from Cupriavidus sp. 01L46, assembly GCF_056399905.1. Taxonomy (NCBI): domain Bacteria; kingdom Pseudomonadati; phylum Pseudomonadota; class Betaproteobacteria; order Burkholderiales; family Burkholderiaceae; genus Cupriavidus; species Cupriavidus sp. 01L46. The sequence continues at coordinate 322 of NZ_JBFTSF010000175.1, read as the reverse complement.
GCCTACGCCGTGGCGCAGCGGCTCGACGTGGGCACGGCCTGGGTCAACCATCACCTGCATTTCGGCCCGCACATCCCCCTGGTGGGCGCCAAGGAGTCCGGCGTGGGCGTGGAGTTCGCCGCCGAAGGCCTGGCCGAGTATGCGCAACTGAGCGTGATCAATATCGCGCGCCAGCAGGCAGCCTGAGCACCTGCGGCATCCCGCCCGTCAGACCCGGCACGGCCCTCTGGCTGTGCCGCGGCATGGGCACACAACAAAAAATGGAGGAGACATGCAACAACAAGGACCGGCCATGCGCCGGAGGATGCGTTCGTCCCTGCGC
>NZ_JBFTSF010000174.1:0-13607 GCF_056399905.1 Cupriavidus sp. 01L46 | reverse complement strand
GATCAGTGGAATGCCGCGCCAGGTGATGAACTGCGAGCCGAACAGGCTCACGGTGGGTGGCGGCACGCCACGGCGCGTGCATTCGCGGCCAAAAGCGGCAATCGCCAGCGGGTGGGTCAGGAAGAACGCGGGCTCCTTCCACACCTTGCTCAGCAACTCATCCATGTCGTCCGGCGTGGGCGCGCCGGTCAGCGGGAAAACACGCTGCGCTTCAGCCACATTGGCCAGCAGGCCGTAGTCCGGGTTGTTGATCAGCTCGCCTTCCTGGTGCTCCTTGATGGTCTCGATGGTGAGACGCAGCTGTTCCTTGATCTGGTCGTGCGGGCTGCTGTACAGGTCGGAGACGCGGGTATGCACGTCCAGCACCGTGCTGACCGCGTTCAGGAAATACTCGCGCGGCTGCTCTTCGTAATTGACAAAGGTGCGCGGCAGCTTGCCCTCGTCATCGCGCTGCGTGCAGGCGACCTTGACGGACTCGGGGTCCTGTACCTTGTTGAGGCGGTAGATGCCGGCTTCCACCGGCACCCACTGCAGGAAATGCGTCAACCAGCGTGGCGTGATGGTCGCAAGCTGGGGGATGGTCTTGGTGGCATTGGCTAGTTGCCGTGCTGCGTTATCGCCGAGCGCCGTCTGGCCGCTCCCGTTTACCGACATGTGCTACTCCGTTTAGCTGTGAGCTGATTGCTATATGAGAAAAACAAGAATCGTTATTGCCGCAGCGATTATCGGGAGACGGCCCGGCCCGTTCAACATGCTATAGACGGCAATGCGCGTGGATTTGCGCATGAATTTGCGCGTGGTTCGTGTGGATCGGCGGCGATGGCTAGGACCGCGTGCCAGCCACCTGCGCATCACGCAGCGAGACGTGTGCGGCGCCCGATCCGAGCAGCCACGAGATCGGCACGCCCAGCGCCGCGGCCAGCTTTTCCACCGTGACGATCGAGGCAATCGCGCTGCCGCGCTCGATCTCGCCGATATACGAGCGGTTCATGCCCGCATGCTCCGCAAGCTCTTCCTGCGACCACGCGTGCGCCTCACGCAACTGGCGCACGGTGGCGCCCAAAGTCCGCACCAGGTCAGTCATGGCAAGCTCGCCTCGATCACGCGCGGCAGCTCGCTGGCGCCCGGCGCCCTGGCGGTCTCGTTGCGCGATACGGCCTGCGTCACATGGGCGCCGGCGGCGACATCCTGCGTGACCCACACATTGCCGCCGATCACCGCGCCGCGGCCCAGCGTGACGCGGCCAAGGATGGTGGCGCCAGCGTAGATCACCACATCGTCCTCGACGACGGGATGGCGCAGCAGGCCCTTCTCCAGCTTGCCCGTGGCATCGCGCGGGAAGCGCTTGGCGCCGAGCGTCACCGCCTGGTACAGCCGCACGCGCTCGCCGATGATGGTGGTCTCGCCAATCACCACGCCCGTGCCGTGATCGATAAAGAAGCCGCCGCCGATCTGCGCACCGGGATGGATGTCGATGCCGGTCTCCGCGTGCGCCAGCTCGGCCACGATGCGCGCCAGCAGCGGCAGCCCGAGGCCATAGAGCGCGTGGGCGATGCGGTGATGGATCATGGCCAGGATGCCGGGATAGCAGAGCAGGACCTCATCCACGCTGCCGGCCGCGGGGTCGCCATGGAAGGCGGCGAGCACGTCGCTGTCGAGCAGGCCGCGGATGCGTGGCAACTCGGCGGCGAACTCGCGCACGGCCGTTAGCGCGCGCGCCCTTAGCGCGGCTTCATCGCGTTCGGCATGGCGTGCGGCGTAGTGGAACTCCAACCTGGCCTGGGCCAGCAGCCCATGCAGCGCCGCGTCCAATGAATGCGCGATGTAGAGGTTCTCGCTTTCCTGGCGCAAATCGGGCGGCCCCAGCCGCATGGGAAACAGCACACCCTTGAGCGTGGCGACCACCTGCGCCAGCGCATCGCGCGAAGGCAGGTCGCGCCCGCCCGGCTCCAGCAAGCGTTGCTGGCCTTCTCTCCATTGCTGGCRCACCTGCTGGAGGGCGAGCACGATCTCGCCGATCTCGAAGTCAGCCACTGTGGTACTCCCCGTTCTGCGTTGTCCGCGCGATGGTTCCGGCGGCTTGTTGATCGCTATGCTTGTGGATCTCGATTGATTGCTTGCGCCAGCCGCGGCTCAGTCCTGGATCCACGGCAGATCGTGAAAGCGCCAGCCGCCGCTCTTGCCGCGCCGTTGCCGCTCGTCGATCTCGCCTTCGAAGCCTTCGAGCACGTTGAACACATGCGCGATCCCCGCCTTGGTGGCGGCTTCGGCAGCCAGCGCGGAGCGGTTGCCGCTGCGGCACARCAGCAGCACCACGGCGTGCCTGCCGGTCTTGGCTTCCAGCTCGCGCGCAAAGCGCGGGTTGCGGGTCAGGCTGGTGCCGGTGGCCCAGGGCACGTGCAGGGTATCGGGCACATAGCCGACGAACTTGCGTTCTTCCGCCGTGCGTACGTCGACCAGCACCGCATCGCCGGCGCTGAACAGCGCCCAGGCCTGCTGCGGCGTCACGCGGCCTGCATAGGGCAGGCCGGAGGAACGTGCCACGCCGCGAGCGGCTTCCAGCACGGGATGCTTGATCTTGTCTTCCAATGCGACTGTCATGAAACGCTCTCCTTGCAGCATGTTGTCCGCGTGCGGGCTAAGCCGGGCCTGCCCGATGCACGCTTTGTCGTTGACGGCAACCGCCTATAGCCATCACGGCTCAACTATGAAATGACGCTGCTGGATTGAGAACGAATAAAAACGCATTTCCTAAGACGCTTCCTTGAGGGCGGCACGGGCCAACGCGGCAAAGGCATGACCCGGCTTGACAAACCGGCCAGGCTGCGTCCAGATTCAGGGGCGGCGATGGATAGCCACCGCTCACCGCTCACCGCTCACCACTTACCACTCACCACTTACCACTTACCGTCAGCAAGGAATGCCATGACTCCCTCCTCTGCCCGGCGCCGATTCGTGCGGCACGCCCTGCTGTTGCTGGCCAGTGCCGGCATGTTGGCCAGCGCGGCCAACGCCGCGCCTGCCGCAGGAGACGAAGCACTCGCCGCCGCCATCGCCGGCCCGCAGCGCAGCGCCGCCAACAAGGCCCGCGACGTGTACCGCCATCCGCTGCAAACGCTACGGTTCTTCGGCTTGCAGCCGGACCAGGCGGTGATTGAAATTGCGCCGGGCGGCGGCTGGTACACAGAGATCCTGGCCCCGGTGCTGCGCGACCACGGCAAGCTGTACGCCGCGCACTACGATGTGAGCGCCGCGGATGCCAGCGAGGAAGGCAAGCGTTCAAGGGCAAACTTCGAGAAGAAACTGGCGCAGGATCCGGGCAACTACGGCAAGGTCGCAGTCGGCACGCTGCCGGTGCGCGCCTTTACCGATATCGCCCCGCCGGGCGGCGCCGACCTGGTGCTGACCTTTCGCAACATCCACAACTGGATCAAGGACGGCCACCTGGACGACAGCCTGCGCGCCTTCTACGCCGTGCTCAAACCCGGCGGCGTGCTGGGCGTGGAGGAGCACCGGGCCACGCCCGGCACCTCGCTGGAGCAGATGATCGCCACCGGCTACGTCACCGAAGACTACGTCATCGACCACGCCCGCGCGGCCGGCTTTGCGCTCGCCGGGCGCAGCGAGATCAACGCCAACCCGCGCGACAACCACGACCATCCCGATGGCGTGTGGTCGTTGCCGCCGACGTTGCGCGGCGGCGAGCGCGACCGCGCGAGCTTCATGGCCATCGGCGAATCGGACCGCATGACGCTGAAGTTCATCAAGCCGCGCTGAGGCACGCTCCGCGCTTGTCAGGCGATCGACGCCAGGCGGTCGCCCACCTTGATCGCCGAGCCCGCGCGGCAGCGCATGGCCAACAGCGTGCCCGCCACCGGGGCCAGCACGGTCAGCTCCATCTTCATGGCCTCGACCACCAGCAGCGGCTGCCCGGCCCGCACCTGCTCGCCGGGCTGCACCAGCACCTTCCACACGCTGCCGCTCATCTCTGCCGTCACGGCATGGCCGTCGTGCTCGTCTTGGAGCAAGGCGGCCGGTACTTCGATGGGCGCGGCGTTGGCCTCATGGGCTTTCCAGTGCGCCACCTCCGCGCTGAAGGCCGCCTGCTGCCGCGCCTGGAAGGCGGCAATGCTGTGCGCGCTGTCCACGAGCGACTGGCGGTACGCACCATAGTCGAAGACATCGTGCTCGATGCGCACCGTGGCGCGTCCTTCGCGAAAATCCTCGCGCAGCCGGTCCAGATCCACCTCGGCCACCGGGTAAAACTGCACCTGGTCAAAAAAGCGCAGCAGCCACGGCGCGCCGGGCGCGAACACCGGGTTCTTGAGGAACTTGTTCCAGATCGGCAGCGTGCGGCCGATCAACTGGTAACCGCCCGGGGAGTCCATGCCGTAGATGCACATATAGACCCCGCCGATGCCAACCGTGCCTTCCGCGGTGAAGGTGCGCGCGGGGCTGTACTTGGAGGTGAGCAGCCGGTGGCGCGGGTCAAGCGGCACCGCGCACGGCGCGCCAAGGTAGACATCGCCCAACCCCAGCACCAGATAGCGCGCCGAGAACGCGATGTCCCGCACCTCGTCGCGATGCGCCAGGCCGTTGATGCGCTGGATAAAATCGACATTGTTCGGCAGCCATGGCGCGTCGGCGCAGACCGTCTCGCGGTAGCGCTGCACGGCGTCCAGCGTGGCGCCATCCTCGAAGGCCATCGGCAGGTGCACCACGCGCGTGGGGATCTTCAGCTTGGCCACGTCCGGCAAGCCGGTCTCGATGGCGAGCAGCGCCTCGATCAACGCCGCCTGATGGATGCGCTGGCCGTCATAGCGCACCTGCAGCGAGCGCACGCCGGGCGATAGCTCCAGCACGCCGTCTACCGGCTGCGCCTTGAGCGCCTCCATCATCAGGTACACCCGCAGCCGCAGGCCGATGTCGAGCACGTTCTCGCCGTACTCCAGCAGCAGGTAGCCATCGCCCGCCTGGCGGTAGGCGATGGCCGGGTGATGCCCGCTGGCCGCGCGCCCGGCAAGGATGGCGGTGGAACACGCCGGCGCCGGCGCCGGCGGCGCACGCGTGACTTGCCGCAGCCCGGCAATGTCCTGGTCCTGCGCCGCCTGCAAGGCGCGCGCGGCATCGAAGCAGATTGGCCGGAAGCGGATCCGGTCGCCCGGCTTGAGCTGGCCAACTTTCCACAGCTCGGCCTTGGCGACCGTGACGGGACACACAAAGCCGCCGAGGCTCGGGCCATCGTTGGTGAGGATCACCGGGAAGTCCCCGGTGAAGTTGATGGCACCGATTGCGTATTCGCAGTCGTGCACGTTGGATGGGTGCAGCCCCGCCTCGCCGCCGTCGCGCCGCGCCCATTCGGGCCGGGGCCCGACCAGGCGCACGCCAAGGCGGTTGGCGTTGTAGTGCACCTCCCACTCCGTAGCGAAAAAAGTCTCCATCGATGCCGGCGTAAAGAAGTCGGGAGCGCCATGCGGTCCGTGCAGGACCGCGATCTCCCAGTGCTGGCCGTAGGCCGGCACCAGTGCCGCGGGTGCGGCCTGCGGCGCCGTCACGGGCGCCTCGATGCCGCTGGCCGCCAGATGTGGCTGGCCGAGCGGGAGCATGTCGCCCAGCCGCAGCGTGCGGCCGGCATGCCCGCCGAACTGCCCGAGCACGAAGGTCGACCGGCTGCCCAGATAGACCGGCACATCGAAGCCATTACGCACGGCAAGGTAGGTGCGCAAGCCTTGCGTGGCCTTGCCGAGCGCCAGGACCTGTCCCGGGGCTACGCTGATTGGCGCCCAGAGCGGGACGTTCATCCCGTCGAGTGTCGCCGTGCAAGGCGCGCCGGCCAGCGCGACCACGGCTGCGCTATGAAAACGCAGGCGCGGCCCCACCAGCGTGCATTCCAGTCCGGCCGCGCCCGGATGATTGCCGACGATGCGGTTGGCCAGCCGGAAGGCGTAGTCGTCCATCGGCCCGGACGGCGGCACGCCGATATGCCAGTAGCCCATGCGCCMCGGCACGTCCTGGATGCTGGTATAGGTGCCCGGCTCCAGCACTTCGATGACTGCCGGCGCGTAGGGAAAACTGTCGAGCATGCGCGTGAAGGCGCGGCCCGCGGTGAACTCGGGCGAGTCGACGATCTGGCGCAGGTAGTCCAGGTTGGTGGCGATGCCGCAGAGGCGCGTAGCGGCCAGCGCTGCTGCGAGCCTTGCGCGCGCGGCTTCGCGGGTGGGGCCGTGGACGATCAGCTTGGCCAGCAGCGGATCGTAAAAGGCGGACACCTCCGTGCCAGCCTCGACCCAGCCGTCGACGCGCACGCCGTCCGGAAACGCCACCTCGGTCAGCGTGCCCGGCGAGGGCTGGAACTGCTTGAGCGGATCCTCCGCATAGAGCCGCACCTCCATGGCCGTGCCCTGGGGCGGGCGGGAGATGGCATCCCAGTCCAGCGCATCGCCCGCGGCCACCTTCAGCATGCAGGCGACCAGGTCCAGCCCGGTGACCAGCTCGGTCACGGGATGTTCCACCTGCAGCCGGGTATTGACCTCCAGGAAGTAGAAATCCTCCCGCTCCACGTCGTAGATGAACTCCACCGTGCCGGCAGACCGGTAGCGCACCGATTCGCCCAGCTGGATCGCGGCCTGGTGCAGCGCGTGGCGCGTGGCCTCGCTCAAGTGCGGCGCCGGGGTTTCCTCCACCACCTTCTGGTTGCGGCGCTGCGTGGAGCAATCCCGCTCGCCCAGCGCCACCACGCGGCCCGCGCCATCGCCAAAGATCTGCACCTCGATATGCCGCGCGCGGTCCAGGCAGCGCTCGATAAAGGCGCCGCCATCCTTGAAGAACTGCTCGCCCAGCCGTTGCACGCTGTCAAAGGCCGCGCTCAGCTCGGCGTCATCAGCGCAACGCGACAGGCCGATGCCGCCCCCGCCGGCCGTGCTCTTTAGCATGACGGGATAGCCGATGCGCGCGGCCTCCCGCAGGGCCTCTTCCACGCTGGAGAGCAGGCCGGTGCCGGGCGTCATCGGCACCCCTGCTTCGGCCGCCAGCTCGCGCGCCCGGTGCTTGAGCCCGAACTCGCGGAGCTGGTGCGGCGTCGGGCCAATGAAAACCAGTCCCGCCGCCTCGCAGGCCTCGGCAAACTCCGCGCTCTCCGACAGAAAGCCGTAGCCCGGAAACACGGCTTGCGCACCGGTGTCCAACGCAGCTTGCAACACGCGCTCGGCCACCAGGTAGCTATCCGCCGCACGCTCGCCACCCAGCGGCACGGCCACATCGGCCAGCCGGGCATGCGCGGCATTGCGATCGGCATCCGAATACACGGCCACGCTCTTGATCCCCAGGGCACGCAAGGTGCGAATGGCGCGCACGGCGATCTCGCCACGATTGGCGATCAGTACGGTGTGGAACATCGGCGCTCCCGGATCAGTTCGCGCTGGCGTTTGCACTGGCGAGATAAGCGCGCCAGCCGCCAAATGCCGTGATATCGCGGGCGCCTTCCAGGCCCCGGGGTTCGCAGATGAACCCGGTGATCTGGCGGCCGTCTTCCAGCAGCAGCTTGCCGATGCCAAGGGGCGCGGGAATCTCCGCGACGAAGGCGCCAAAGCTGGCCAGTGGCACATCCCAGAGCTCGACTTCGATCGGCGCGCCCTGCCCCTTGCCGATATGCACCAGCCCGGGCTTGGGCGGGATCGAGTCCGCCAGCGCATAAAGCCGGTAGCACGGCGCCGTGCGGCAAGCCTCCACAAAGGCCGCGTGGCGCGTGAGCAGTTGATGGTTAAGCGGCATGCCGCTAAGGTGGGCGCCGACCACGGCCAGCCGCACCGACCCCGGCGTGACCGGCGTGGCGCGCGGTGCGCCAACGGGACAAGCCCGCCCGGTGGCGCCCAGCGGCAACGCTTGCGCCGCCTGCCACTGCCGGCCAAGACGGGCCAGCGCGCGGTCCGACCAGGCCGGGGCAATCAGCGTGATGCCCGCAGGCAGGCCATCCTCGCGCGCACCGGCCGGCAGCGCCAGCGCCGACAGGTCGGCCAGGTTGGTGAAGTTGGTATAGGTGCCAAGCCGCGCGTTCAGGCCGATCGGATCGTCTTGCACGGCGGCCAGCGTATAGATCGACGGCGCGCTCGGCACCACCAGCGCATCGACATTTGCCAGCGCCTGGTGGATAGCACGGGTCAGCGCCGCGCGCTGGTACTCGGCGCCAAACGCGTCCATCGCGCTATAGCGGCCCGCTTCCTCGACGATGACGCGAACGACCGGATCGATGGCTTCCGGCTGGCTGGCGTGAAGCTGGCCCACCGCCAGGAAGCGTTCGGCCACCCATGGCCCCTGGTAGAGCAGCGCGGCCAGCTCGGCGAATGGCGAAAAATCAATCGGCACCAGCTTGGCGCCCATGGCCTGCAAGTCCGCCTGCGCTTGCTTGAAACTGGCCTGCGCCTGCGTATCGCCAAAGAACACCAGCTCATCGGGAATGCCCAGCACGGGCGATGGCGCCAGCGCGGCAGGCGCGCACTGCGGATAGGTGCGCGAGTAAGGATCGTCGTGGTCGAAGCCGCCGGCGATCTCCGCCACCAGCGCGGCATCCTCGACCGTCAGCGCAAACACGGAGACGCAGTCCAGCGTGCGGCAAGCCGGCACCACGCCGGCGCTGGAGAGCCAGCCCCGGGTGGGCTTGAGGCCCACGATATTGTTGAATGCCGCGGGAATGCGCCCCGAGCCCGCCGTATCGGTCCCGAGTGAGAACGGCACCCAGCCGCGCGCCACCGAAGACGCCGAGCCCGAACTGGAGCCGCCGCTGACATATGCCGCATCGAAGCTGTTAGGCACCGCGCCGTAAGGCGAACGCACGCCCACCAGGCCGGTGGCGAACTGGTCCAGGTTAGCCTTGGCCACCACGATGGCCCCGGCCGCGCGCAGCCGCGCCACCGCGCCGGCATCGCGCTCGGCCACATACGCAAACGCGGGACACGCCGCCGTGGTGGGCCACCCCGCCACGTCGATGTTGTCTTTCACCACGAACGGCACGCCGTAGAGGGGAAACCCATCGAGCTTGCCGCCCGCTTCTTCAACGCGCGCCGCCAGCGCAGCCAGCTGGGCCTGCAACCGCGCCGCATCCAGGCGCGCGATCCACGCCGGGTCCGCTGCGTCCAGCGCCAGGAACGGCGCCAGCGCGTCCGCGGGCGAGGCGCCTTGCGTTCTGTAGAGCTGTTGCCACTCAGGCAGCGTTCGGCAACTGCCGAGGCTGGCGGCGGATCGGCGCAGAGGCGTCTTGCTGGTCATCGCTTGTATCCCGCGTTGTATACATGAAGGCGTTGCAGACCAACAAAGCAGGAGACATGCCATGTAAGACAAAAAAATAGATTCTTCTTACATGTCGAGGGAATCGGGATCAGGGCGCACTCGCGGGCCGAAGGCACATGCGCGGCACGCACCCGCGCCGCACCATGGGGCGGCGCGGGTGCGTACTATATCAGTGCCAGCTGGCAGGACGACGCCGCAATGTGGTGCGTCGTCCCGGCGCCTTAGAGCCGCACCTGCGAGGCCAGTTGCCCACGGTAGCTCACGCCAACGCTGACATTCGCCGCCGCGCCGGCTTCCACGCCGAGCTCGGCACGACGCGACGACGATCCCGGCGTTTCATGCTCTGGCGAAGTCCCTGCTAGCCACGCCGCGCTGATCGCGGCGGGCTGGCTAATTCGCGCGCCGCGGCGCGCGCGCCGGCTTTTTCGCGCCACCCGGCGGCGTGGCCAATTGCCCCGCCGCCGCGCGCAGGCATTCGACCAGCTGGATGCTGCTGGGCGTGGGCCGCCCCTCGCGCAGTGTGATCACGCCCACCGGCGGCAGCTCCAGCGCAACGTCCATCGGCAGGACATGGAAGCGGCCTTCCCGCTCGAACTGCTGCCCCACCGACCTGGCCAGGAAGCCCACGGCATCTAGCTGGGAGACGAAGGTGGTGATGGCAAGGTAGGACGACGACTCGATCAGGTCGGTTGGCGGCTGCAGGCCGTGGCGGTAGAACTCCTGCTCGATCTTGACCCGTAGCGAGGCCCATGGCGGCGGTACCACGCAAGGCATGCCGGCCAGGTCCGCCCAGCCCGGTGCACGCTGGCTTGCCAGCGCGTGGCCGCTGCGCACCACCGCTACCATCGGCTCGTTATAGAGCGGCTCGGTAATGAGGTCCGGTGCGGCGTAGCCAGGCTCCAGCCGCCCCACGATCAGGTCCAGTTCGCTGATGCGCAGCTTGGGCAGCAGGTGGGGCAGGTCGCCCTCCTCCACCAGCACGGTGGCCTGGGCCGAGCGCTGCTTGAGCAGGCCCACGGCTTGCGCCAGCAGCACCGGCAGGGCCGCGCCCATCGATCCCACCCGGGTGCGCCCGGCGGCGCCGCTGGCCTCCGCAGCGATCTCGTCGCGCGTGCGCTCGTATTGCGCCAGCACCGAGCGGGCAAAACGCACCAGCGACGCGCCCGCCGGCGTGGGCTCGGTGCCGCGCGTGGAACGCGTGAAGAGCGTCAGGCCCAGCGTCTTCTCCACCTCGGTGAGCATCTTGGAGACGGCTGGCTGGCTGACGGAGAGGAACTCGGCGGTGTGGCCGAGATGGCGAAACTCGTCCAGCGCCACCACCAGTTGCAGGTGGCGCAGCTTGATATTGGAGCGCAGGGCGCGGTCGATCTGGGGCATGGCGCGATTCTACTTAACTTTAAGGTTATGAAGCCATTCCGATGATTGATTGGATTGTTATGAACGGCTTTGCCACAATCCAGCCTGACCGGTGGACATTGCCACCAGCCCATGACTCCAATAACGACACCCTGCGAGGACGACACATGACCGCACCCCACGGCATCAACCACGGGCGGCGCCGACTGCTCATCAGCGGCGCCGCTGCCGCCACGGCTGCGACGGCTGGTAGTGCCGGCCTGTTGCTGCCGGGCCTCGCACGTGCCGCCGGCTATCCGGACCGGCCCATCACCTTCATTTGCCCGTGGCCCGTCGGCGGCACCGCCGACCAGTCCATGCGCGCGCTGTGCCAGGTGGCGTCCGGCGTACTCAAGCAATCCATCGTGGTGGAAAACCGCGCCGGCGCATCGGGCATGATCGGCACCAAGGCACTGGCCCGCGCCAAGCCGGACGGCTACACCATCGGCCAGGTGCCGATCTCGGTGACGCGCTTCTCGCAGCTAGGCATGCTGCAGCTGGACCCGCGCAGCGAGCTGACCTACCTGGCGCGCACCTCCGGCCAGACCTTCGGCATCGCAGTGCCGGCGAACTCGCGCTTCAAGTCGCTCAAGGACGTCGTGGCGGAAGCCAAGGCGCATCCCGGCAAGCTCACCTATGCGCATGCCGGCATCGGCGGCGCCACCCACGTGGGCATGGAGGAATTCGCGCAGGCCGCCGGTGTGCGCTTCAATGCCATTGCCTACAAGGGCGGCGCGCAGGCCTTGCAGGACGTGCTCGCCGGACAGGTCGACCTGCTGGCCGATTCCAGCTCCTGGGCACCSCAYGTGGARGCCGGCAAGCTGCGCCTGCTGGCCACCTGGGGCGASCAGCGCACGCCGCGCTTCAAGGACACGCCSACGCTCAAGGARCTGGGCTACAACGTGGTGGTGGAAGCGCCCAACGGCATCGGCGCGCCCGTCGGCCTGGATCCCACGGTGGAAAAGAAGCTGCGCGACGCCTTCCGCCAGGCCGTGGCCAGCAAGGAATTCCAGCAGGTCGCGGCCCGCATCGACGCGCCGGTGATGTACCTGGACGGCCCGGAATACAAGCGCTACATCAGCACGGTGTACGACCAGGAAACCCACCTGATCCAGCGCCTCAAGCTCAAAGAACTGCTGCAACAAGGCTGACCCAACGTGAACTCCGCCGCCCTGATCCGCCTGCATGCGAACGACAACGTCCTGATTGCCCGGGACGCCCTGAGCCTTGGCCAGAGCCTGCCTGAACTGGGGCTGCGCGTGCGCGCCCAGGTGCCCGCGGGGCACAAGATTGCCGCCTGCGCCATTGCCAAGGGCACCCAGATCCGCAAGTTCGACACCGTGATCGGCGTGGCCGAGCGCGACATCGAGGCCGGCGATCACGTGCATTCGCACAACCTGGCACTGGTGGATTTCTATCGCGACCCGGGTTTCTGCCAGGACGTGCGGCCGGTGGACTATGTGCCCGAGGCCGAGCGCGCCACCTTCATGGGGTTCGTGCGGCCCGACGGCCGCGTTGGCACGCGCAACTTCATCGGCATTTTGTCGTCGGTGAACTGCTCGGCCACGGTGATCCGGCATATCGCGGACCACTTCACGCCCGAGCGCATGGCGGCCTATCCCAATGTGGACGGCGTGGCCGCCTTCGCGCAAAGCAGCGGCTGCGGCATGTCCTCGCCCAGCGAGCACTTCGACGTGCTGCGGCGCACGCTGGCGGGCTATGCGCGCCACCCCAACCTGGCCGGCGTGCTGATCGTGGGCTTGGGCTGCGAGCGCAACCAGGTAGCGGGCCTGATGGAGTCGCAAGGCCTGGTGCCCGGCAGCCACGTGCGCACCATGGTCATGCAGGACAGCGGCGGCACGGCGGCCACCATCCAGGCCGGCATCCGCGCCATCGAGGCAATGCTGCCCGGCGCCAATACCGCCACACGCCAGCCCGTGCCCGCCAGCCACCTGAAGATCGGCCTGGAATGCGGTGGCTCCGATGGCTTCTCCGGCATCAGCGCCAACCCGGCGCTTGGCGCGGCCATGGACATCCTGGTGCGCCACGGCGGCACCGCCATCTTGTCGGAAACCCCCGAGATCCATGGCGTGGAATACATGCTCACGCGCCGCGCCGTCACGCCGGAAGTCGGCCAGAAACTGCTGGACCGCCTGGCCTGGTGGGAGCGCTACACCGCCGGCCAGAACGCCCAGTTCAACGGCGTGGTCGGCCACGGCAACCAGCAAGGCGGCCTCGCCAACATCTTCGAGAAGTCGCTCGGCTCCGCCATGAAAGGCGGCACCACGCCGCTGCAAGCCGTCTATGAATACGCCGAGCCCATCGAGCAAGCCGGCTTCGTCTTCATGGACTCCCCCGGCTACGATCCCGTCGCCGCCACCGGSCAGATCGCCAGCGGCGCCAACCTGATCTGCTTCACCACCGGGCGCGGSTCSATGTTCGGCKCCAAGCCGGCGCCGACCATCAAGCTAGCGAGCAATACGCCGATGTACACGCGGCTCGAAGGCGATATGGACATCAACTGCGGGCTGGTGCTGGACGGCGAATTGACCGTGGACGAGATGGGCCAGCGGATTTTTGAACATATCCTGGACGCGGCCTCTGGGCGACCGACCAAGAGCGAGGCGCTAGGGCTGGGCGACAACGAGTTCGTGCCCTGGCATCTGGGGATTGTTAGTTAGAAAGCCTTGCGGCGTGGAACCATCACGAAATTGCAATCGCCCGCCCTCTCCCCCATCCCCTCTCCCGCAGGCGGGAGAGGGGAGCCAACCAGCGGCAAGATCAACCAACTGTGGTAGCCGTGTAAAGCGCCCGAAGGGCGGGAAACACCCCAACGCGATGCGAAGCGAGCCGTCAAGGTTCACCTAGGCCGTATGGGGCGCCTCGGGATTCGGCGCAAAGAGCGGAAAAGAGGGACCCATGTCTGAGTA
>NZ_JBFTSF010000173.1:0-13636 GCF_056399905.1 Cupriavidus sp. 01L46 | reverse complement strand
CACCTGTTGCGCAGTGGCAGCCTTGGCAGCGTCTGGCAGGCCGGTACTGGCCGCGCCATTGAAATCGACGGCGTCCCGGCCATTCGCCACATTGTGGCCGGGCTTTAATTTCATTCCCCGACCGGGGGCATCGGCAGCGGTATGAATCGGCCCGCAGCAGCGGCACCTTGTTGATCTTGCCTATCCCGCTGGCGGCCAGTTCGGGCCCGCTCACGCAAACAGATCCATGCCCTGCACCAGGCGCTTCGCCAGCCGCGGCTGCCGAAACTGGTCCAGCCACCATTCCAGCGCGCGGCCCTCATGGTCGCCTCGCCACGCCACATACAGCGTATTGGGCTCGCGCGGATCGGCCGTGCGCTTTTCCACCAGTTCCCCTCGCTTGAGCAGCGAAGCCACGCGGTGCCGCGGTAGCCAGCCGACGCCCAGCCCCTCGCGCTGCGCCAGGATCTTGGCGMGCATGCTCGGCACGGCCAGCGAGGCTTGTCYGCCCACCAGGCCGTAGGCCCGCCCTGCGGTACCGCGCGATGAATCGGCTACGGCCACGCCCCGGTGCGCCGAGATGCGCTGGCGCGTGAGCGGCTCGGCTACGCTGGCAAGCGGGTGGCGCGGCGCCACGGCAAAGACCCATTCGACCACGCCGAGTTCGAACCAGCGCAGGCCGGGAATGGCCGGCGGCTCGTTGGTTGCGCCGACGATCACATCGGCGCGGCCGTCACGCAGCGCTTCCCAGGTGCCGCTGAGGACTTCATGGGTCAGGCGCAGCGCCACGCCGGATTTGAGCGCGTCGAAGCTGCGGATCACCGGCATCAGCAATTCGAACTCGAGCACTTCATCCGTGACGATCCACAGACGATCCTCCCAGCCGCTCGCCACCTGCCGCACGCGCTGGGTCATGCGCGATACGTCTTGCATCAGCCGTGCGGCCTCTTCGGCCAGCAGGTGGCCGGCAGGGGTGAGTTGCAGGCGGTAGCGGCGGCGGTCGAACAGCAGCGCGTCAAAGCGGCCTTCGAGCTGCCGCGCGGCATGGGAGACAGTCGATGGCGCCTTGCCCAGGCGCGCCGCCGCGCGCGAGAGGCTGCCACTATCCCGGATGGCTTCCAGCAAGGCCAGTTCGTCTTCTGACAACATGTTCAACTCCGTCGAACGAGTTCATCGGGAAAATCGTACGGCAAAACCCATGTGCCGGCGCAATATTCGTCACAGTGCTTCACCCGATTCCCGAAACCCCTTTGTTTGCAAGCGCCGTCGGCCAGGAGAGTGCGTCCAGCCATGGCACAGTCACCGGAGAAAAGTMATGACCCTCATGCATCGCATCGCAAGGCTCGCCGGCGCCGCATTGCTGGTGTTCGGCGCGCTCGCTGCGCCGCGCGCCGAAGCCGCTGCCGCCGCCGCCGTCGTCTCTCATACGATCAAGGCGAACGGCGTCGCCTTGCACTACCTGCAAACCGGGCGCGGCAGCGCCACGCCGGTCGTGCTACTGCACGGCTACGCGGAATCCAGCCATATGTGGTTGCCGCTGATGGCCAGGCTTGGCGACAAGCGTACCGTGATCGCGCCGGACCTGCGCGGCGCGGGCGACTCGGCCATGACTGAGTCGGGCTACGAGAAAAAGAACATGGCGCAGGACATTCACGCCATGGTCCAGGCTCTTGGCTATCGCAAGATCAACATCGTCGGCCACGATATCGGCCTGATGGTCGCCTACGCCTACGCGGCGCAGTACCCGGACGAAGTGGAGAGCATTACGCTGATGGATGCGTTCCTGCCCGGCGTGGGCGACTGGCAAAAGGTCTGGCTGCTGCGCGACAAGTGGCACTTCAACTTCTACGGAKACACGCCGGAAAAGCTGGTGAAGGGCCGCGAGCGTACCTACTTTGAACACTTCTGGAACGATTTCGCCGCCGACCCGAAGCACTCGGTGTCAGAGGCAAATCGCCGGATCTATGCTGCCAACTACGCCAGGCCGGGCCGGATGCGCGCGGGATTCGAGTTCTTCCGTGCGTTCCCGCAGGATGCCGAAGACTTCGCGGCGCTGGCAAAGCACCCGCTGCCGATGCCCATGCTGGTGCTCGCGGGCGAGAAGGCATCGGGCAGTTTCCTGATCGACCAGGCGCGCCTCGTCGCCACCCATGTGCAAGGCGTGATCGTCAAGGGCTCGGGGCACTGGCTGATGGAAGAAGCGCCAGGGCAGACCATTTCGGCTATCGTGCAGTTCATCGACGCGCCGTCGCAACCCGTTAGCGCCGACTGAAAACGCCTACCTCACCGCATCAAAAGGAGTATCGACATGGGACTGCTCGTCAACGGCAAATGGCAAGACCGCTGGTACGACACGGCATCCACCGGTGGCCGCTTCGTTCGCAAGGACGCTGCCTTTCGCAACTGGGTGACGCCCGATGGCGCCGCCGGCCGGAGCGGCGCCGGTGGCTTCAAGGCCGAGGCCGGGCGCTATCACCTGTACGTGAGCCTGGCCTGCCCGTGGGCGCACCGCACGCTGATCATGCGCACGCTCAAGGGGCTGGAAGAGATGATCAGCGTCTCCACGGTGCACTGGCTGATGCTCGGCGAGGGATGGACGTTCGCCGAGGGCGCAGGCGTGGTGCCGGACACGGTCAACGGTGCGCGGCTCCTGCACCAGGTCTACACTGGCGCCGATCCCGACTACACCGGGCGCGTCACCGTGCCCGTGCTGTGGGACAAGCAACGGGGAACCATCGTCAACAACGAGTCGTCGGAGATCATCCGCATGTTCAACACCGCCTTCGATGGCATTGGCGCCAAGGCGGGCGACTACTATCCGGCTGCGCTGCGCACGGAAATCGACGAGGTCAACGCACGGGTGTACGACACGCTCAACAACGGCGTCTACAAATCCGGCTTTGCCACCACGCAAGGCGCGTATGAAGAGGCGGTGACGCCGTTGTTCGATACGCTCGACTGGCTCGAGGCGCGGCTCGCCACGCGCCGCTTCCTGCTAGGCGACCAGCTCACCGAGGCCGACATCCGTCTGTTCACGACGCTGGTACGCTTTGACGCGGTTTATGTGGGGCACTTCAAGTGCAACCTGCGGCGCATCGCGGATTATCCGAACCTGTCTGGCTTCACGCGCGACATCTACCAGCTGCCGGGGATCGCGGCGACGGTCAATTTCGACCATATCAAGCGGCACTATTATGAAAGCCACCGCTCCATCAATCCGAGCGGCGTGGTGCCGGCGGGGCCGGTGCTGGACTTTGCCGCGCCGCCGGGGCGCGCGCGGCTGGCGGCGTAAGGCCATCGTCCGTTTTGTCCGTTTTGTCCGCTTTTTTGTTCGTTAGCCGAGACCACGCTCATGATGTTTCATCGCCAGTTCCTGCTTGCCTTGCTCACATCGGCGGCCGTTGCCACCACGCCCGTCGCGCTGGCTGCCGCCGACGACGGGCCCGCATATGGCCCCGAGCTGGAAGGCTTCGACTATCCGGCGCCGGTGCAGCAGTTCGCGTTCACCTCGCAAGGCGCGGCGATGCAGATGGCTTACATGGACATCAAGCCGGAGCGCGCCAACGGCCGCATCGCGGTCTTGCTGCATGGAAAGAACTTCTGCGCGGCGACCTGGGGGGACACCATCAAGGTGCTCAGCACGGCCGGGTATCGCGTCATTGCGCCGGACCAGATCGGTTTCTGCAAATCCAGCAAGCCGGCGCACTATCAGTACAGTTTCCAGCAACTGGCGCGCAACACCCACGCCTTGCTGGAATCCATCGGGATCCGGCAGGCGACGGTGATCGGGCATTCCACGGGCGGCATGCTGGCGATGCGCTATGCGCTGATGTACCCGCAACAGACGGAGCAACTGGCGCTTGTCAACCCGATCGGCCTGGAAGACTGGAAGGCGTTGGGCGTGCCTTCCCTGTCGGTGGATCAATGGTATGCCCGCGAGCTCACCACCAACGCCAACAAGATCCGCAGCTACGAACAGGCTACCTACTATGTCGGCACGTGGCGCCCCGAGTACGAACCTTGGGTGCAGATGCTGGCCGGCATGAACCGCGGCCCGGGCAAGCAGCAGGTGGCCTGGAACTCCGCGCTGATCTACGACATGATCTTCACGCAGCCGGTCGTATACGAGCTGGGCGCGCTGAAGACGCCAACCTTGCTGCTGATCGGCGACAAGGACACGACGGCCATCGCCAAGGACGCGGCACCGCCGGAGGTGCGCGCGAAGGTCGGCAACTATCCGGTGCTCGCGCAGCGCACCTTGAAGGCGCTGCCGAACGCCAGGCTGGTGGAGTTTCCCGAGTTGGGCCACGCGCCGCAGATGCAGGATCYCATCGCGTTCCACAAGGCGCTGCTGGATGGTCTGGCGGCGCTGCCGGCAAGCCGCTGATATCCGCGAGCGCAGCGCCAACCAAGGCGACGATTGCGGCACGCTCGCTGGAAGTGAATCACCGCCTGCGCGCCTTGCCGCCAAAGCGCTGCCAGGGTGCGCCGTGGTGCTACCATGCGCGCAGCTTGCTAGCCTGGGCATCAGGCCCGGGCGGCAGAGTTCGACTTTTGCAGGGGAATCTGGATGGATCCGACAGTAGTGATCAGCACCTTCGAGCGCATCGCCAACGACGACACGGTGGAGCTATCGGTGGACGATGCCGTGGCCGGCCTGGCCGCGCTGCTTGCCAGCGAGACGTTTTCCGACGCAGCGCGTGCGCTGCTGGAGACGGTGGGCGCCACGCTCTATCGCGTAGGCCTGGACGGCTACGAAGGCTGAAGGGGAAGTKGGCGGCGCGCGTGCGCCGCTCCAGGCATCTCAGTAGACAGGCGCCTCGCCCTCGGGGCGGTGCTTGAAGCGGCGATGCACCCAGTAGTATTGCTCCGGCATGGCGCGGACCTGCTGCTCCAGGAACGCGTTCATGCGCAGCGCATCGACCTTCTCGTCGCCGGAGGGGTAGCCCGCCAGCGCATCGAATATCTTCAGCTTGTAGCCGCGGTAGCCAGGCAGGACAGAGGTCGTGAAGGGCACGACACGCGCGCCGCTGAGCGCGGCGAGGCGCGACACCGAGGTGAGCGTGCAAGCGGGGACGTTGAAAAACGGCACGAATACCGAATCGCGCAAGCCAAAATCCATGTCCGCCGCGAGCATCAGCGGCGTGCCCGACTTGAGCGCGCGCAAGGCCTGGCGCACGCTGCCATTGCGCGGGATCATCTCCGTGCCGAACCTGCCGCGCTGCTGCTTGGCGAGTTGTTCCAGCAATGGGTTCGACATCTTCGAGTAGAGCGAGGCCACCGGATGCTTGATCGAGTAGAACATGCAGCCGGCCTCGATCGCCACGAAATGGAATCCCAGGAAGATGGTCGGGCCGGCCTCGGTGTTGCCTAGCTCAATGGCGGACYCCAGCTCGACCAGGTCATTCAGCTTGCCGGCACAGCCATACCATTGCACGCCGCGTTCCAGGTAGCTTCGAATCACGTGGCTGAAATGCGCCTGCCCCAGGGTGTGTCGATGCGCTTCGCTCTGGTCGGGAAAGCAAAGCCGCAGGTTGGTCTGCACGACACTGCGGCGCCGGCTTGGAATGCGATAGAGCAGGGCGCCCAGGCTCATGCCGATACGGGCGCACACGCTATAGGGCAAGGCGGCGAGCAAACGCAGCAGGCTGACGGTGAAAAATAGTCCGATACGCTGGATCATCCTGTTCCTGAAGGGTTGCCGCGTGGCGTGACGCGCGCCGCCGCGGCCGGGTGGCGCGGGCGTGCGGCGCTGTCTCGCGTGAAAGGCGCGGCAGTGGTGGTGGTGATTGCCAGCTACTGGGCTTGCGGGGCTTGTTGCGCCCGTCTTGGTGGTGTGGTGCTATGGCGCCGCGTCGATGCGGGCGCGTGCCTGGATCATTGAAGGTTCGGGACCGGCGCCTGCGCTTGCTGCGGCGCTAGCTGCMAGCCCTGCGCATCGACGTTCTTGCCGTCGCGGTAGATCCAGCCGGTGCCACAGGCCTGGCACACAAAGGTACTGACTGTCATCGCAGGGCGGCGTGGCACCTTGATGCGCTGCGTGTCGGTGATCCTGAGCAACGCATGGCCTGGCGAGCCACCACGGTTGGTGTCGATGGCGAGGCAGGCTGGGCAAGGCGACATGCGGAATCCGACGGCGGAAGGTGGGTGACTGTAGCACGTTCATGCTGCAATAAACCGCCGCCGCGAGCTTGTGCCTGTTCACGCACGCGGGCGCGCGGCAGGCGCGGAAAAGACCTTACCCGCAACCAATGAGGCACTTAATGAGGCGCTTTTCTCTTCTGTAAGTTGACATGCCTATCCCATCCCTGTATAAACGTTGGTGCAGGATCTTTCAAGCGGTTACTCAGATGTTATGGATCGTCCCCTCCAAGCGGCGATTCGTTTGCTCCATGTTCCTTCCTTGATCGTCATGCCTGGTGAGCATCAGGCTCATCCAGAACTTTTAAGGTTTAAAGGATATCCAGCATGGAAACCGGTACCGTCAAGTGGTTCAACGACTCCAAGGGCTTCGGCTTCATCACCCCTGACGCAGGCGGCAACGACCTGTTCGCGCATTTCTCGGAAATTCAAGGCGGCGGTTTCAAGTCGCTGCAAGAAGGCCAGAAAGTGCGTTACGTCGCAGGCGTTGGCCAAAAGGKCCCCGCAGCGACCAAGATCGAGCCGATCTAATCGAGCCGATTCGAATCGCCTAGAAAGAAGCCCCGCTCAGCGGGGCTTTTTTTTTACCGACCGGGAATCATCGAGGTGCGCAAGCGCATAAAACATCATGCCTATGGTCGAATCCATCCTTCTGGCCGCCGTCCGGGTCTCGTCCTTCGAGGGTCAGCAGCCGCTGACCAACGCGAGCGGATTCTTCTTCGAGCGCGATGGCCGGCTCTTCGTGGTGACCAGCCGCCATGTGGTGTTTGACGAGCCAAGCAAGCACCACCCGGACCGTATCGAGATCGAACTGCACAGCCAGCCGGAAAACATGGCCGACTCGATCGGCTTTTCGATTCCGCTGTACCGTGACGGGCTTGCCGTCTGGCGCGAGGGCGAGGATGGTGGCGGCCCGGTCGATGTCGCGGTGGTGGAGATCGAGCGCAAGGCGTTGCCGTCCAAGCTGCTCTACCGGGCCTTCACGCCGGAGCATCTGGCGCAGCCTTCCGATCGCGTCGAGGTGGGCGACTCCCTGTTGATCGTCGGATTTCCCCTGGGTTTTCATGACGCGCTCCATCATCTGCCGGTTGCGCGCCAGGCCGTGGTCGCGTCCGCGTACGGATTGCGTTTCCAGGGCCAGGGTTTTTTCCTGACCGATGCCAGGACTCACCGCGGCACCAGCGGCGCGCTCGTGGTCTCGCGCATGCGCGACGGCCGGGGCGACAAGCTGGACCTGCCGTGGATGCTGCTCGGCATCCACTCGGCTCGCTTCGACGTCGGCTCGCGCGACCTG
This sequence comes from Cupriavidus sp. 01L46, assembly GCF_056399905.1. Lineage (NCBI taxonomy): Bacteria > Pseudomonadati > Pseudomonadota > Betaproteobacteria > Burkholderiales > Burkholderiaceae > Cupriavidus > Cupriavidus sp. 01L46. The sequence goes on along the minus strand of NZ_JBFTSF010000173.1, from coordinate 6,222 downwards.
GCGGAGGACGAAGTGCTTGGGCTGAACTCTGCCTGGTATGCGGACATGCTGCTGACCCTGACCGAGCCGGTGGCGGCAAAGCCCGCGCGGACCGCGCCTGGCGCTGCCGCTACCCCCGCCGCCGCTGCGCCCCCCGTTGCCGCCGCCGCCGCTGCTGGCAATGCGCAAGCCACGCCGTCGGCTGCCCCGGCGGCTGCTTGCGCGCCAGCCGCGCCTGCTCGGCCAAAATAAAGGTCATGGAGCGGCTCCCAATAGGAGTAGAGTGGGGTTCAGTGGAACTGTGGAGTGCATCATGGACGTCAATCCGATTGCCAGCTACAAAGGGTTCGACTTATACCCTCTCGTGTACAAGCACGCCGTGGTGCGCACCTGGCCGGAACGCAGGCCGGACCGGACCTTCGATGCCGCTGTCGTGATCTGCCGCGAAGGTGGCGAGCCCGAGGGAACGCAGGCCCGTACGTTCCGCCTCGACACCGTGCCGTGGGACAACGTCGGCGCTGCGCGCCGTGGTGTCGTTCGTTACGCCGAGGACATCATCAACGGCGCGATTCCCGGGCAATCCGTCGTCTCGCTCTGACGCCCGGAGCGATATGCGGCAATGTCCGTCGTTGCACGAGGATGACGCAGGCGCGCCTGCCATGTCCTCGCCTGTCCGTGGCTTGGCCGAGCTGCCAGCCACCGCTGCATCGTCGCCAGTTGACGAGATCCCCGGAGTGTCCTGCTTGTCCSTCGGAACGACGGCGCGCCGATCGTTCGTCGGTGCATCGTCATGCTAGATCTCGTTGCCTTCGTGAAGCCCGTCCTTGACGAGATCACCGGGCAAGACGTCAGGATCTGGTCGGCAGGGCAACGCGCGGTGACGGCAAACTGGCAGATCCCTGATGCCAGGAGCTTTACCTGGTCAGCCAGGGCGCTTGAAATCGAGATGGCGCAGGACGTCGCGGAGCAACTGAGCAACGCGGACCAGGACGCCTTATATCAACTACAACGCAGCCTTGACCGGTATCTGCGCGCACGCCTTGGCGTCCATTGCAAGCAGGACAAGCCAGGGAACGCGATCGTGATTGTCGTCGATCGCCTGTTGGCTCCCTAGCTTGCCCGCGTGCTGGCGCATTGGGCCTCGGCATTGGCCATTGCGAGCGAACCGGCACAAGGCCAGTTGCGGCATCCAGCCGCCTGGAGCACTACATGAACAATACGCCTTCCGCCTGCTACAAAGGTTTCGACCTCTATCCGCTGGTGTACAAGATCCAGCCCGCTCAATCCTGGCCGAGGACCAAACCGGATCGCAGCTTCAACGCGTCCGTGGTGATCTGCCGCGAAGGCCATCGGCCCGGCAGTGAGCGCACGCGCGTGTTCCGTCTGGAAAGCACCCCTTGGGAGAATATCGGCACGGCGCGCAGGGGTGCCGTGAAGTTCGGTGAAGATATTATCAACGGGCTGATCCCCKGGGAGTCTGTCGCTACGCTGTAACGCGGCGCCGGCAGAATCTGGCCGAGCCGCGCGGCGTCGCCCGTGCCTGCCCTTATGCCGGCGTTGCCAGCTGGTATCGTAGGGCTGGCCCGGCTGCCGCCAGGCAATGGGAAAATGGGAAGCAAGAGGAAACGGGACCGCGCCGTGCAATGCCCGCTCTGCCGGTCCACCTGTCAAAACCTGCCGTGCGCAGTTGCGCCGGCCCGCGAGCGCATACGTCATGAACAAGGTTGCCACACCATCCAACTTCCTTTGCACGCTGCCGGGGCAAGGCAAGGGCATCGCCTACCATGTAGCCGTCAGCTTTCTCGACTCCAGTCATCCGACGGGTGTGCGCTTCACCAGTTTCGTCGGTGAGGGCAGGCGTTCATTTGGGGTTCAGGCCAACGAGGCGGCCTTGCGGGGCGAAATGGTCGACAGCTTCGAGGCATTGTGCCGGCTGGCGATCGGGCAAGCGATTCGTGACAATCTCTATGACAAGGCCGGCGAAGGAGACTACGTGCTGGACCTGGGGGCGCAGCCTTTCGAGGGCGAGTTGCGCCCGGTTGGTTCGCGCGTTGGTGTCAGCATGCCGCGCATGCGGTTTCCCGGCTGAGCCAGCGCGTCTCCTGGCGCTGGCACGGGCGCGCAGAGCGCCCGGAAGATCGTGCTGGTCCGGACTGCCCAGCTAGACGCCGAATGCCGGGCTGCCGAAACGGTCCAGCAGCGATTCAATCAATGCCATGTCTTCGGTCTGCGGCGTCCTGTCTTCCGTGGCGCGCGACGGGCCGCAATAGGTTGCGGACACATGCCTGCGCACGGTTAGCACTTCATCCGCGGGGCGCTCCACCGTGACTTCCGGTCCCGGCACGTGGCGATAGCTTCCGCCTACCCAGCCACCTGGCGTCAGGTGCATCTCTTCCCATTCTTCGCTGATCGACATGTTTCTTCCTTTCGTTAGAGGGTGGGAGGGGCCGCGGGCCAACAGCTTGACGGCGCGGCAGCGTTTCCGGCCAACCAGTATCAGTACTTGTGGCGGTAGTTGATCCGGCCCTTGGTCAGGTCGTAGGGCGACATTTCCAGCGTGACGCGATCGCCGGCCAGGATACGAATGCGGTTCTTCTTCAGGCGGCCGGACGAATAGGCCCACACCTGGAAACCATTTTCCAGGATGACGCGAAAACGGTTGTCCGGCAGTACTTCCGATACTTGTCCACCAAATTCCACTAGTTCTTCTTTAGCCAAGGATGATCCTTTTGCAGCAAGACCTGCTGCACTGTAGGTTGAGACGCATGCGGGTTGCTTTTCGTGCGGCCGGCTTTATTGCAGGCGCATATCGGCAGCGACGCTCTCGGCCGCGCGTCGGGCGGCCTGTTTAGCCTGGGCTTCGGTGCCATGCGTGGCATGGCGCATCGAGACGTTGGCGACGATGCATTCGGAGCCGTTCTTGTATTCGGCGATCAGATAGGTCGCAAACCACACGCCTGGCTCTTGTTGTATCGGGTAGACCGACACGGTGAACGGATTGGCGCGGGTGGTGCGGGTGGTGCTATTGGTGCGATTGATGCTTTGATTCAAGGTGTTGCCCTTAAGCGGGCGGACGATCTGAGGCAACGTTGAGCGCACCTCGTGGTGCGCCGCGTGCTCTCTTCTGGCGATCGGTCGCCGTGTTTGCGTTGTCCAGCAACGTCAGGTCTCGCGCATTAGCGCGAGAAAGGCAGCTGGTGATGAGTGGACCGTGCTTGCGCAGGCTGATGCGCCAGGTACATGCGCACAGGTTACGGAGCGGACATGCCGCCGGGTCGGGATGGTGATGGGCGGTTGTCGCCCTGAACGAATCGGGTGTACGCCCGACAGGCTGCCATTAATATTTTGATGGTGTCTGGCAGCCGGCACGTTTGGGCCGACGAGAAGAGGGTCGGCGAACGGCCAAGACTGGCGATGATACCATTTTCCGTCAATCGGCGCTCGCCCGCGGATTTGCGCGTACGATAGGCATGGGCCTTGCGCATGGTGCCGCTCGTGGCGCTGGTGTGGTCCGGCGCTACCTGTCGTATCCCGGGGAAGCCGGTGCCAGAAGCCGGGCAGGCAGTAACTGAACGAGGTGATCGATGCCTGAGAGTTTTTTCTATCTGGGCCACTACGTCAATCTGGAGTTGACGCAGCRCACCTTCGGCCAATGGAACTGGGTCTACACGCTGGATACGCACGGCCGTTTTGAAAACCAGGGCGATGCGTTCAGCTCGCGCGAGCTTGCCATGGCGGATGCCCTGGAGAACGCCAAGGCCCGGATCGAGCGCCTGGGGCACTAGTTAAGTGGCACCAGGGCACCAGGCGCCTGGCCGCCTTACTTCCCCTCGTCGGGAATGTTGTATTGCGCCTGCAGCGTGGCCGTGAACGGCCGGATCTTCTCGATGCAGGCCGCGCTGTCGCCGCCTTCCATGGTGGACAGGTTCCAGTTGCAGCCGCCCGCGTCCGGCGCATGCCAGCAAACGTCGCCGAAGCAGGCGCCGCTGCATTCCGCGAATTTCTGCTGCTCGGCGCGAATCATGGCGCGCAGTTCCGCCTTGTTCTTGATCTGTCGGTCCATTGTCGTCTCCTGTCGTTTCGTGGGGAAGTCTTGCTGGGCGTAGCTGCGGCCAGGCCGGTCAGGGCGGCCGCGCGATGGACTGCAATTCCGGGCGAATCGAGGGGGCGGGACTACTTGCGCTTGACGAAGGTCGACATGTCGTCGATGACGGTCCTGGCATAGGACACGGCCAGGTCGATGGCATCGTGCGGCGTGTGCGCGACATGCTCGAGCAGAGGTGGTACCAGCCTGAGCGAGCCGCTGTCGCCGCTGACCTGCGTGATGGTCACGGTGGCGAGAAAGCTCGCCCGTGCGAGTTCGGCATTGGCGCTTTCGTCGAACGAGCGACGTACATTGGCCGAAACCTTGAACCCCTTGTAGATCGCATGATTTTGAGACATGTTGATCTCCTTTCTTCAACGAGCATACGCTGTTTGCCTGGTGGCGTCCGATTTACTTGGCCGGGCGAGGGCACGCGGGTATCGGCCGGCGGCCGAAGGCGATCCTCCTGCTTGCGTCATGCGCAGGCGCCTCGCGCGCGATATTTCCCTGAACGCTGTAGTAAGCGGGTATGCTGGATCTGCCGCCTGGCACGCAATGCAGCAACCCACTCGTGGAGACACACCATGGCCAAAGGTCAACTACGCGGCAATCGCGAAACCAAGAAGCCCAAGCAACCCAAGAAGCCGGTCGCACCTGCAGCACCGTTCGGTGCCGTCCAGTCGCGCGTTGGCAATGATGGCGCAGCAGGCAAGAAGAAGTAATCAAGGCAAGGCGCGAATAAAGCGCGAACAAAGCGCTAATGCGCAACTGAGACGGAACGTCAGGCTGGACCGTGCCATCTTGCGTTGCAGCAAGACGCCCGGGGTGCCGCCGCTGCCGGCGTGCTTCCGTTCAGCACCTGACGCTCACCCGAGGCGGTGGCGGTGACAAGCTGCCGCCGGGGCGTTCGAGACACCGGGAGTGCAAGATGAGGCGTGACATGTCCTTCGCGGACCGCGTGCTGACGGCACTGCGCGCTGACAGCCAGGCGATGATGACGGATCTCCAGCTCGCCAAGGCGCTGGGCAATGCCGATGCATCCAAGCTCAGCCACCATTTATTGCTGCTTCAGGATTCGGGCCTGGTCGCCAAGACCGCTACCTCCGGGTGGCGCCTGACCTGGGCCGGCCACGACCGCGCGGAAGCGCGCAGCGTGGCCTAGCCTAGCAAACAAACCACACGCCTTAAAGAACAAAGCCCGTGGCCATGCCGGCACGGGCTTTGTCACGCTATTTCTTGTCGGCGGGCTGCACGGCTTGCGGGTCGAACTGGCCGGGCTGGGAGGGTTGGCGTTTCTCGCCGGGTTGCTGGAAGTGCGTCTTCCAGGGTGTGGTCGGCACTCTTTGCTGACCAGGCTGCCTGGGACTGTAATGCATTCAATACCCCCATCGATGTCCTTCCGTGCCGGACCGGCACTCTCCCAGTGTAGGCGGATGCCGGTCCTTTCCCTAAGAGGCCATTTCCAAAAGATGCTGGCGTCGTCGCGCGGCCTTGGCCGATCCACTTGTACTGTCTGCGGCGGCGTCGCCATGCCGGCGTCATTCCTCCTGGAATGCTTCCTCGCGCTTGGCCTTGATCGACGGCAGGGCAACGATGCAGACCAGCAGCCCGGCCGCGATCAGCAGGCCGAGCGACAACGGACGGGTCAGGAACACGGTGAACGTCCCCCGCGACAGCAAGAGYGCGCGACGGAAGTTCTCTTCCATCATCGGCCCCAGCACGAAGCCCAGCAGCAGCGGCGCCGGCTCGCACTTGAGCTTGATGAACAGGTAGCCGATCACACCGAAGCCAGCCGCGGTGAAGACGTCGAAGGTCTGGTTGTTGACCGAGAACACGCCGATGCAGCAGAACACCAGGATGGCCGGGTACAGGTAGCGGTAGGGCACCTGCAGCAGCTTGACCCAGATCCCGATCAGCGGCAGGTTGAGGATGATCAGCATCAGGTTGCCGATCCACATCGAGGCGATCAGGCCCCAGAACAGCGCGGGGTTGCTGGTCATGACCTGCGGGCCCGGCTGGATGTTGTGGATGGTCATCGCGCCCACCATCAGCGCCATCACGGCGTTGGGCGGAATGCCCAGCGTCAGCAGCGGGATGAAGGAGGTCTGCGCCGCGGCGTTGTTGGCCGATTCCGGACCTGCCACGCCTTCGATGGCGCC
>NZ_JBFTSF010000172.1:0-13645 GCF_056399905.1 Cupriavidus sp. 01L46 | reverse complement strand
ACCCAGGACAAGACCATTCGGGCGCTGGTGCTCACCGGCAACGGTAAAGGCTTCTGCGCAGGCGGCGATGTGGCCGGCATGCAGCGGCGCATGGATGCGCCGGCGGGCGAGGTGGCTTTCAACGGCTGGTCGCGCCAGCAACGGGTGCACCATACCGTGGCGCTGCTGCACAACATGCCCAAGCCCACCATTGCCGCGGTCAATGGCGCCGCCGCCGGGCTGGGTGCCGATATGGCCATGAGCTGCGATTTTGTGGTGGCATCGGAAAGCGCCAGTTTCGCCTGGTCATATATCCATCGTGGCTTGATCCCGGACGGCGGCGGCATGTACTTCCTGCCGCGCCGCACCGGGCTGTCCAAGGCCAAGGAGCTGATCTTCAGCGGGCRCAAGGTCGATGCCACAGAGGCTCTCCAGCTGGGCATCGCGGATCGCGTCAGCGAGCCGGAGGCGCTGTTGCCCAGTGCCAGAGCCTGGGCGGCGGAACTGAGCCAGGGCTCCGCAACTGCCCTGGCGCTGGGCAAGTCCATCCTGAACCAGGCCTTCGAGTTGCCGGCCGAGCAGGTATTCGCGCAGGGCAGCCAGGCGCAGGGCATCTGCTACACCAGCGCCGAGCATCGGGAATCCGTGCGGGCATTCCTGGCCAAGATGGCTGGAAAGGAACGGGCCTGACACCATGGACGCAGATAACGCACGCTCTGCCATCGCCCGCCTGGTCAAGCCGCGCAGCGTCGCCATCATCGGCGCTTCCGCCGATGCGGCCAAGACCGCCGGGCGCCCGGTCGCCTACCTGAAAAAGCATGGTTTCGCCGGCGCCATCTACCCGGTCAACCCCAAGGTGGGCGAGATTGACGGCATCCTCTGCTATGCGGATATCGACGCGTTGCCGGAAGTGCCGGATGTGGGCATCGTCCTGCTGGGCGCGCAGCGCGCCCACCTGGCCGTGCGCGAACTGGCCGCACTCGGCACCGGCGCCGCCATCGTGCTGGCCAGCGGCTACTCGGAGACGGGCGCCGAAGGCGCGCGCCGCCAGGCGGAACTGATCGAGGCAGCCGGCGCCATGCGCCTGCTCGGCCCCAACACCATCGGCCTGGTCAACCTCACCGACAATATCCCGCTCTCCGCCAGCGGGGCGCTGGAGATGGATCATTTCCCAGTCGGCAACATCGGCGTGGTCTCGCAGAGCGGCGGCATTCTTGGCGCTTTGCTCTCCCGCGCCGCCGCGCGCGGCATCGGGCTTTCCAAGCTGGTTTCCACCAGCAATGAAGCGGACCTCGACCTGGCCGATTTCATCGACTACCTGGCGGATGACGCGGCCACCCGTGTGATTGCGCTGTATGTGGAAAGCGTGCGCCATCCCGACCGATTCCGCGCCGCCGCGCTGAAAGCGGCCAGGGCCGGCAAGCCGGTGGTAGCGTTCAAGATTGGCCGCTCCGAGGCGGGGGCACGCGCCGCGGTGTCGCACACGGGCGCGCTGGCCGGCGCGGACCGGATGTACGACGCGCTGTTCCGGCAAGCCGGCGTGATCCGCGCGCAGACTTTCGCGGACCTGCTCGACATGCCCGCCGCGCTCGCCACCGGGAGGGCGTTGCGCGGCAACCGGGTTGCCATCCTGACCTCGACCGGCGGGGCCGGCACGCTGGTTTCGGACAGCCTCGGGTTGTCCGGCTTCGAGACACCCGCGCCGGACGAAGCCACCGCGCAACGGCTGCGGGCCCTRCAGCAGGGCGATCACGCGGCACTGGATCGCAACCCCATCGATGTCACCCTGGCAGGCCTGCAGCCGGACCTGCTGCGCGGCGCGATCCGGGCGCTGCTGGATAGCCCGAGCTATGACGCCGTTGCCGTCATCGTCGGGTCGTCCGGCCTGGCCATGCCAGACCTGATGGCAGGCGCGATCCAGGATTGCCTGCCCACCAGCGACAAGCCGGTGGTCGCCTTCGTCAGCCCGCATGCGCCGCAGGTGGCCAGCCTGCTGACCGCGCGCGGCGTGCCCGCATTCAGTGCGCCCGAGAGCTGTACGGCCGCGCTAAGCGCCATGCTGCGTGCCGGACAATGGCGCGAGGCGCCTGATGTCCCGGCCCAGGCGGCAGCCCTCATCGCCGGGGAGCTGCCGCGCGGCGCGCTGGATGAGGCAGCAGCAAAGCAGCTCTTCGCGCGTTTTGGCATCCCGTCGGTGCGCGAGCACATCGTACGCAATGGGCAAGAAGCCAGCGACGCCGCCCAGGACCTCGGTGCCCGCGTGGTCCTCAAGATCCTCAGTGCCGAGATCAYGCACAAGAGTGATGTCGGCGGTGTCGCCGTCAACCTGACGCCGCAAGACGTCTCGGCGCGGTTGCCGGCGATGGCCGACGACGTGCGAGCGCACACCGGCGTGGTGCCCCAGCGCTTCCTTGTCCAGGAGATGGTCACCGGCGGCGTGGAGATGATCCTTGGCATGCACCGCGACGCGCTCGGCACCGCGATCCTGCTGGGCATGGGCGGCGTGACCGCGGAGCTGTTCAAGGACACCACCATGCGCATGCTGCCGCCGGCCGGCGGGCTGTCGCACACCGAAGCACTTGGCATGATCCAGGAACTGAAAACCTGGCCGCTGCTGGATGGCTTTCGCGGCCGGCCCAAGGCCGATGTTGCAGCGCTGGCCGATGCCATTGTGGCGTTTTCCAGCATGACGGCCGCGCTGGGCGAGCAGTTGGTGGAGGCGGAGATCAACCCGGTCTTCGTGCTGCCGGCATCGCAAGGCGTGCGGGCGGCAGATGGCGTGGTTGTGATGGCGGGCTGACTGCAGCAAGCCGGGCAGGGGGATCTGGCATAGTCATAGCAAATGATGCCAAACTCCCCTCCGATGCTTTAATTCCGGCTGCCGGAAATCAGCCCCACCCAGGAGCATGACCTTGGATCCCGAACTAGCGTTGTCGCGGGCGCGTGGCAGGGCGAGCAGCACGTCGGCCAATCGCTCGCTKGAGCGCGGCATGGAGATACTCCGGGCGTTTCGTGCGGGCTCGGAAGTGCTGGGCAACGGCGACCTGGCCGAACGTACCGGCCTGCCGCGCTCGACTGTCAGCCGGCTCACGCAAAGCCTGGTGGAGGCCGGCTTCCTCCAGTACGACGCCACGCTGCGCGCTTACCGGCTTGGCCCGCCGGTCCTGAGCCTGGCGCACGCCATGCGCGCCGGCTCTGCCGTGCTGCAGGCAGCAGCCCCGTTGATGCGCGAGCTCGCGCAAAGCCAGCACATCAACGTCGGGCTGGCCATGGCCGACCGCGACGAGATGGTCTATCTGGAATCCATCCGCTATAGCCGCAAGGTCTCGCTGCGCAGCGTTGTGACCGGGCAGCGTGTGCCCATGGCGCTTACCTCCCTGGGCCGCGCCTACCTGGCCGCGGCCCCCGAGCAGGAAACCAAGGCCTTGCTGGAAGGCTTCGGCAAGCGCCTGCGCGCAAACTGGCCCGCACTTGCAAAAGACATCGAGCAAGCCATCGGGCAAGTGCGCAAGCAGGGCTGGTGCATGGCGAGCTGGCAGCCGGAAGTGGTCGCGCTCTCCACGCCACTGGTGTTCAAGAGCTACGCCATCCACGTGCTGAACGTCAGCACCACCACGCAGGCAACGCCGGCCAGCGCCGCGCGCATTCTCAAGCCACACCTGATGAAACTGGCCGCGCAGATCCGCAGCGCGGTGGGCGACGAGGCCGTGTAACAGGCGGCTCACGCCTCCGGCTTCAGCATGTGTTCGTCGAAGCTCAGGTGCATGCGCCCGGCGTCGATACGCAAGCGCAGGCGATGGTATTTCGCGAGATAGCGCACGCCGACGATCGCAGCGGCAAAGCCCGCGCCAGCGCCAATGCCAAGCGCCCAGCGTGGCCCGAACGTATCGGCGACCCAGCCGACGATCGGCGCGCCAAGCGGGGTGCCACCCAAGGCCAAGGCGAAGAGGATGGCTACCACTCGGCCGCGCATGGCGGGTTCGGTCGATAGCTGCACCAGGCTGTTTGTCGACGTGGTCACAGTCTGTGCCGCCACGCCAACCATGATCAGTGCAAGACCAAACAGGGCGTAGCTGGGCATGATCGCGGCTAGCGCGCAGCCTACCCCGAACACCGTTGCGCCAGCGAGCAAAAGCGAGAAGCGCGGCTTGGCCCGCCTTGCCGCCAGCAAGGCGCCCGTCACCGACCCGATCGCCATGATCGACGTCAGGAAACCGAACTGATCCGCCCCGGCATGAAAGACGGTAACCGACATCGTCGAGATGTAAATCGGGAAATTCAGCCCAAACGTGCCGATCAGGAACAGCATGAGCAAGGCAGCCTTCAGGTCGTGGCGCCGCCAGACATAGCGAAAGCCCTCGGCAAAGCTGCCTCGCGTGCGGACMGCCCGGGCCTTCCGATGCAGTTCACCAAGGCGCAGGCGGCTCAACGCCCCCAGCACCGCGACAAAGGACGCCGCATTGATCAGGAATACCCATCCGGTGCCCACCACGCTGATCAGCACGCCGGCCACGGCAGGCCCAATCATCCGCGCTGCATTGAACGAGGTGGAATTCAGCGCCACGGCATTGGACAGGTCCGAATCCCCGACCAGCTCGGCGACAAACGTCTGGCGCGCGGGTGAATCGAATGCCGTGACGCAGCCGAGCAAGAACGCAAACAGGTACACGTGCCACAACTGGACGTGCCCGGACAAGGTCAGCAGCCCCAGCCCGAGCGCCAGCGTGCCCATGGCGGCCTGCGTGGCAAGCAGGAGCTTGCGCCTGTCGAAATGATCCGCCGCAAAGCCGGTCAAGGGTAACAAGAGCATCTGGGGCCCGAACTGCAGCGCCATGACCACGCCCACGGACGTTGCGTTCTTGTGCGTCAGATGCGTGAGCACCAGCCAGTCCTGCGCGGTGCGCTGCATCCAGGTTCCCACATTGGATACGATGGCCCCGCCGGCCCACAGCCGGTAGTTGAAGTTGTCAAGTGAACGGAAGGTGCCTCTCACCGGCTGCCGCCCTTTTCGAGCAGATCGATGATCTCGCGGGTTGTGCCTGTCTCACCCAGCCTCGGGAAAATCCGCGCAATGCTGTTCGCGTGCGCATCCAGGCTCATGTCGGTCATGGCATCGACGGCCAGGGCGACGTTGAACCCAAGCTCATGCGCCTGGCGCGCGGTCGACTCCACGCCGATGCTGGTCGCGACGCCGGCAAGCACCACCTGCGTCACACCCAGCTTTCTCAGTTGCGCCTCAAGGTCGGTATTGGTGAATGCTCCCCACGTCAGCTTTGTCACCGTGAGGTCGGCCGGCTGCCGGTTCAACTCGGGCACCAGATCGGCCCATCCGGCAGGAAGATCGCCAAGCCTGCGGCCCTGTTCGGTACGGCCGGGGGCGCCGCCGGCAACGTTGACCAGCACTACTGGCAGGCCGTGGCCGCGGAACGCGGTGGCAAGGGTCGCGGACTGCTTCACGATTTCGTCGACCGGGTGCGCGACGGGAAGCGAGACGATTCCCTGCTGCAGATCGATGACAACCAGAGCGGTTTTCGGATCAAGAACGGTGACTGGCATGGTGGTTTCTCTCGGTTTTTCTCTCGGTTTTCTCTCGGTCGACAGGGACTGCGGCAAGTCCGGAGCAGGGCGCGGGCCGGGACTTTGAAAGGGTCCCATCGCAAGGCTCACGAGTCGGCCAGCCGTTTGAGCAGGGCGATGCCAGCCGCAAGCCCCTCTTGCTCCGCCGCCGCAAGTTTTGTCCGGATGACACGCAGCAGCCAGTCTTCCCGCGCCGCCCGGGTCGCCAGGATCATCTCCCTGGCGTCAGCCGTGAGCGACAAGATGGTCTGCCGCCCGTMGACCGGATCCGGCGCGCCACTCACAAGCCCGGCCGCTTCCAGGACGGCAACCGTGGCGCCCATGGACTGCGACCGCACACCCTCGGCCCGCGCCAGCGTTGTCACAGTGGCCGGACCATCACGCTCCAGGCGGCCAAGAACCGACATCTGGGCCCAGGTGAGGTCGCCCGGATGCACCTCTTCACGCAGGCGGCGCCTCAGCTGGCCGATCACGATACGAAGATCGGTTGCCAGCGCGGATGCGCGGGCATCCAGCGGATCATCCTGTTTGTGGTTGCCATGCATGTCCCCAATGTAGTCGATGCGAAGGAAAACTACAAAGGTAAACTTCCTATTTTGTACAGGTTCATCATGGTTGACGGTCTGGGAGATCCAAACACCATGGCCTCAGTAGCTCAGCCGCAGGCCCAGGCGCACGGTACGGCCGGCACCGGGCATTACCCACACGCTGCTATAGGAGCTGGCGTAGTAGGTCTTGTCGAACAGGTTGTCGACGTTAAGCGTCACGCGTACCGTCTTGCTGTATTGCCAATAGCCCAGCACGTCGGCCAGCGTGTAGGCGGGCAGCGAGAAGCTGTTCCGCGAGTCGCCGGAGCGCTTGCCGACATAGCGGATGCCGCCGCCTACGCCGTAGCGCTGGCCGACGGGGGCCGCATCCTCGTACACCGCCATCACGCTGCCGCTGGTGCGCGGGATGTTGGCCAGCGGCGTGCCGGCGGCGAGCGTGCTGTCCTGGGTGATTTCGGCGTCGATATAGGCGAAGTTGCCGGTCACGCGCCAATGCGTGCCGAGCTGACTGGATGCGTCGAGTTCCACCCCTCGGCTGCGCGCCTCGCCGGCGGCCACCGAGTAGGAGGGGTCCAGCGGGTCGGCGGTCAGCACATTACGCTTGCGGATCTCGAAGACCGACAGCGTGGCGCCGAGACGGCGGTCGTCGCTGTCGAGCTTCACGCCGGCTTCCACGGCCCGCCCGTGTTCCGCAGAGAACGGGTTGCCGGCGGAATCGGTGCCGGTATTAGGGCGGAACGAGCGGCTGGCGTTGGCGAACAGGGAGACGTTGTTGCTGGCCAGATAGGTAAGGCCGATGCGCGGCGAGACCGCGCTCTGATGCTGGCTGGCACGCGTGCCGAGCAGGCGGTTGTCCAGCGACTGGTTGTAGGCATCGAAACGCGCGCCGGCCAGCAGGCGCCAGCGTTCGCCCAGCCGCAGTTGGTCCTGGGCATAGAGGCCAAGACTGGTCTGGCGCTCGTAGGTGTCGGTGTTGGCTGCCAGTGTGGGCGGGGCCTGGCCATAGGCCGGGTTGTAGATGTCGATGGCATAGAGCGCGCCGGCGCTGGGGTTCTTGCGCAGCTGCACCTGGGTGTTGCCGAAGCGGTAGGCGTCCACGCCGACGATCAACTCGTGGCCGATGGCGCCGGTGTCGAACTTGCCGGTCATGTCGGCCTGCAGCGAGACGTCGTCGGACTGGTAGTCGCGATAGCGACGCTGGCGTCTCAGGGTACGTTGGTCTGCGGACAGCGCGCTGGCCTCGGTGGAGTAGCCCACCAGGCTGCCGCCGCGGTAGGCTGCGGCCAGGCGGCCTTTCAAGTTCGGCGAGAACTGGTGTTCGACGCTCAACTGGTGCGACTGGCTGTCGAGGCGGATGTCGCCATCGTTTGGCTCGCCGAGGAAGCGCGAGCGCGGTACGGCGCCCAACTGCCCGTTGATGGCCACCACGCCGCGGTCCAGCGGGGTGGTGTAGCGCTGGAACTCGGCCGCGTACTGCACGATGGTGTCAGCGCCCAGGGTCCAGGTGAACGACGGCGCCACCAGGTAGCGCTTGCTGTTGATGAAGTCGCGCGTGCTACCTTCGTGGTCGCCCACGGCGATCAGCCGCCCGGCCACGTTGTCGCTGATGGCGCCGGTGACGTCGGCCGACACGCGGTAGCCATCACGGCTGCTGACCTCCATGTCGTAGGTCTGGCTGGGCTTGAACTGTGGCTGCTTGGTGATGACGTTGATGCTGCCGCCGGGTTCGCTGTTACCGTATAGCGAGGAGGTCGGGCCCTTGAGCACCTCCACGCGTTCGATGGTGGCCGCGTCGCGCGGCGCGGTGAAGCCGCGGTTGGCGGCAAAGCCGTTGACAAGATAGCCAGCGCCGGTGTTCTCGTTGCCGGTGAAGCCGCGTATCGCGTAGTTGTCCCACAGGCCGCCGAAGCTGTTCTGGCGCGACACGCCGCTGGCGTAGTCGAAGGTCTGGTCCAGCCGCGTGGCGCCGATATCGTCGATCAGCTCGCGCGGCAACACACGCACGGATTGCGGCACCTCGCGCAGCGGGGCCTCGGTGCGCGTCGCGCCGGTGGCGGTGGAAGGCGCGTAGGTATTGTCGGCAGTGCTGACCACCGAGACTTCGGGGAGCGTCGTCGCGGGCGCCTCCTCGGCATCGGCGAGCGGCGCGGTGATCGCCGTGGCGGCGGCCAGTGCGGCGAGGGGACTACGCCGTCGTTGGCCGGCTGGAGTGACAGAAAATATCGGCATGTTCGGATCAGAGTGAAGCGCGGGCGCTAGGTAGCGCGTTGGGGGTTCGGCGGTGGCGCGGCGCGAGGCGGCCGGTCCCGACGGGTGGGCCAACGTGATTGGAGCCTTATTGCAACTAGGTTGCATTATAAGGATCTTCTTCATCACTTGTGTGGAATTTTCCGGCGCCGCGGCGCCATGCCACAGGGTCGACATGCCGGCAAGCAGGGCTGGGGGCTATRCCGCTTCCACCAGCCGGTGCAGCGTGAGGTTGCGTGCCACGTCCCGACTGCATTCGATATGAGCGCGCAGCAACCCGCGCGCACCAGGGCAGTCGCGCGCGACGATCGCCTGCAGAACGCCTGCATGCTCTTCGTAGGTGGCCACTATCCGTGGCCGCTGTGTGAAGTCCAGACACCAGTTGGTGCAGTGGCTCCGCGCCGCTCGTGGCGCGCTGAAGATGCCTATTGCCGAGCCGCTGAGGCATTTCCAACCACATGGCCACCTATGACGGGCTCCGTGGCGCTGGAGGCCGTCAAGCTTACGCTGGCCAAGCTGGCCAAACTCGGACATTTGAGCTTAGCCAAAAGGGGGTGGGGACGAAAACATGAACTAGCTCCAAGTAGTCCAAGTTTTCGTCCCCACCCCCGAAGCGGACATTCTGATGTGGCCTTTACAACCGTTCCCACCGATAATCATTGTTATGTTAAATCAAAGCCTGAGGCGCTGACTGACTGAACGCCTATCCTCCCCATCAGTGCATCGGCACATTTCAGAGGCCAATGGGTGCGCCGCCGGTGCCCCTGGTTCAATTCGGTGAACTGGCTTCCCGTCGAAACGCTTTGCCCAACTTGAGCGGTCCCAAGCGACACCGAGTGTGGCGCTCCATCCACGTCTGCCAAGCGTCCAGGCTGGTCTGCGAGGCGGCGCCAAGCCATCCACGATCGATCCATCTAAAGACGGCAATCTACAGGGCTGCGCCGGCTTTTTGTAATGATCTCTACATCATTGAAACCCGTGCTCAGCCCCCCTATGCTGCCTTCCATGACCACATCCCAAGATTCCTGGATCCTGCTGATTGTCAGCCTTCCCACATCGGGCGCGACCGCCCGCATGCGGATTTGGCGCACGCTCAAGACGTTAGGTGGAGCCGCCTTGCGCGACGGGGCTTATCTGCTGCCGGCCAGGGCCGAGCAAGTGGCGCAATTCCGCGAACTGGCCGACGAAACCCAGCAGCAGGATGGCCAAGCCTGGCTGTTGACGGTGCATCCCCAAGAGGACGACGACGCTGCCGCCTACCGCGCACTGTTCGACCGATCGGGCGACTATGCCGAGTTCCTCGCCTCCGTCTCGGAAGCCCGCCAGACGCTTTCCGGACTAAGTGAAGCCGAGCTCAATCGCTTGCTGCGGCGGCTCGGACGCATTTACGAATCGATTCGCAAGGTTGATTTCTTCCCCAACGAGGCGTCCCTGCGTGCCGAGGCGCAGTGGCGGGACTTTACGGGCGCCATTGAAACGATCCTGTCGCCTGGAGAGCCGCACCCTGCTGCCGGGGCGATCGCGCGGCGCGACCCCACCCAGTACCACGGGCGGCTCTGGGCGACCCGCCGCCATCTTTGGGTCGACCGGGTGGCGTGCGCCTGGTTGATCCAGCGCTTCATCGACCCCCACGCCCGCTTTCTGTGGCTCGAATCCCCCAGTGACTGCCCAACCGATGCGCTGGGCTTCGATTTCGACGACGCGACATTCACCCATGTTGGCGACAAGGTTTCCTTCGAGGTGCTGCTTGCAAGCTTTGGCCTGGACGCGAATCCAGGATTGCAGCGCCTGGCGGAGATGGTCCACGCGCTGGATGTCGGCGGCCCGACCGTTCCCGAAGCGAGCGGGTTCGAGGCGATCCTGGCCGGCGCCCGCGAGCGGCTAGCCGACGACGATGCGCTGTTGGCCGAAATCGGCCTGGTGCTGGATTCCCTGCATGCCCACTTTTTGAATCACCGGAAACGCTAGCCRTCACCGCCCCCATCTCAAGGAAGATCAATGAGCAACCTGCAGCAAGCCGACATTCCGCAAGCGCCGGCGGCCGAACGGCCGAGCTATTCGCTCTGGCAACTTGTGTTCTATATGTTGCGCCTGGGTACGCTGGGCTTCGGCGGCCCCGTTGCCCTCGCTGGCTACATGCACCGGGACTTGGTGGATGCGCGTAAGTGGATTACCGACGCCGATTACAAGGAAGGCCTGGCGCTGGCGCAGTTGGCTCCCGGTCCGCTTGCMGCGCAGCTCGCCATCTATCTCGGCTATGTGCACTATCGCGTCGTCGGCGCGACCTTGGTCGGCATTGCATTCGTCATTCCGTCGTTCCTGATGGTGGTGGCACTGGGTTGGGCCTACGTCCGGTTCGGCGGGTTGACCTGGATGCAGTCTGTGTTCTACGGGGTTGGCGCCGCGGTCATCGGGATCATTGCGATCAGCGCCTACAAGCTCACCAACAAGAGCGTGGGCAAGGACAAGCTGCTGTGGGTGATCTACCTGGTGTTGGCAACGGTGACCGTGGTGACCGAATCGGAGATCGCCTGGCTGTTCCTTGCGGCCGGCTTCGTAGTCTGGTTCTGGCGCGCGCCACCGAAGTGGCTGCGACAAGGTGGCCTCAATGCCATTGCGGCGACGCAATTGCCTACGGTGGGCGGGATCGTCAGCACTGTGGATTGGCCGCTGCTGACGCAGATCGGCGTGTTCTTCGCCAAGGCCGGCGCCTTCGTATTCGGGTCCGGGCTTGCCATCGTGCCGTTCCTGTACGGTGGCGTCGTGACCGAGCACCATTGGTTGAACGACAAGCAGTTTGTCGACGCGGTGGCAGTGGCCATGATCACGCCGGGCCCCGTGGTGATCACGGTCGGGTTCATCGGCTACCTGGTTGCCGGCCTGCCGGGGGCGTCCGTGGCCGCGCTGGGCACCTTCCTGCCTTGCTACCTGTTCACCGTGATCCCGGCGCCCTACTTCAAGAAGTACGGGAAACGCCCCGGCATCATCGCCTTCGTCGATGGCGTGACGGCGGCGGCTGTCGGGGCCATCACGGGCGCCGTGATCGTCCTGGCCAAACGCTCAATTATCGATCTGCCCACTGTCTTGCTTGCGCTTGTTACGGTCGCGCTGCTTTGGAAATTCAAGAAGCTGCCTGAGCCAGTCATCGTCGTCGGCGCCGCACTAATCGGCCTGGTCGCCTACCCGCTCCTCCACGCATGAGCCGCACGAACAAAGAATCCATCATGACCTATGCAATGAAGCCGCTGGGCGTCGATCCCGGCAAGCTCACTGGCCTCTCGGAAAAACTGATCGTCAGCCACTACGAGAACAACTATGGCGGCGCTGTGAAGCGATTGAATGCCATCGCCGCGGAACTTGCCTCGCTGGATCCGGCGACCGCACCCGTCTTTGTGCTCAATGGCCTGAAGCGCGAAGAACTGATCGCTACCAATTCAATGATCTTGCACGAGGTGTACTTTGACGGGCTCGGTGATGGCGGCAGCTTGGGCGGCGAGCTGGAGTTGGCGCTCATCCGTGACTTCGGCAGCGTGGCGCGCTGGCAGGCCGAGTTCATCGCAATGGGCAAGGCACTAGGCGGCGGCTCGGGATGGGTGTTGCTGACTTACTCGCCGCGAGACAAGCGGCTTGTGAACCAGTGGGCGCCCGATCACGCACATACCCTCGCCGGGGCTACCCCGATCCTGGCGCTTGACATGTATGAGCATTCTTACCACATGGACTTCGGCGCAAAAGCTGCGGCATATGTGGATGCCTTCATGCAGAACATTCATTGGGCCCAGGCAGCCGAGCGCTTCGCCGTGGCCCGAAAATAATTCCGGATACCAGATCACGCCAGCCAGGACAATGCCGCCCGGCTAGAAGACACAGGCTTCCGAGCAGCGTATCTCACCGGCGGCATCGAGGAATGGGCCGCCGGCAATCACCCGACGATCGGCAAACCGTAAGGAGCCAGCCATGAAATGGATTACCCGCGAACGTCCGAAGATTGACCGGATTGCCTGCCCTTGGCTGATCGCCCGCTTTATCGACAAGGAACCAGAATTTTTGTACGTGCCAACCGGCGACGTCGTGAAAGTCGCTGGCGAGACGGGTGCCGTTCCCTACGACATCCCTGGCGTCGAGCTTTCGCATGTCGGCGAACTATGCAGCTTTGACGCGTTCCTGGATAAATACCATCTGAATGATCCAGCCTTGCAGCAACTAGCCGGCATCGTGCGGGGCGCGGACACGTCAAAGCTGGATCTCACCCCGCAATCCGGAGGGCTCTACGCTATCTCGCTGGGTCTGTCCCAGGTGTTCACCGACGATCACGAGATGCTCCGGCATGGCATGGTGGTGTATGACGCCCTGTATGCCTGGTGCCTGCATTGCCAGGCGGAGACGCATCGGTGGCCACCGAAGATGCCTGCGTGAACTTCTTTGCGATGTCGCCCGGGAGGTACCCCGTGAAAGCGATCCTGCTCTTTGTATGGATGCTGCTGACAGCCATGCCGGCAACTGGAGAAACGATCATGTTCAACCAGAACAAACAAGGTGCCTTGCCTGCGGGATGGGTGGCCGGTGTTACCGGCCGCGGCACACCGAGGTGGACCGTCGAGGCTGACCCGACCGCGGTGAATAGCGCCAACGTGCTCAAGCAATCGGGCTCCGGAGACTTCCCCTGGTGTGTGAAGTCAGCCGTCTCCATCTCCGATGGCTTCGTAGAAGCAAGGTTCAAGCCCATTGCCGGTCGCGAAGACCAGGCCGGCGGCGTCGTCTGGCGCTGGAAGAGCGGCGATAACTACTATGTCGCGCGAGCGAATGCACTGGAGAACAATGTCTCCCTGTACTACACAACGGGCGGCCGCAGGCACACAATCCAATATCAGGAGGCCCCTGTCCTTGCCCGGGTCTGGCATACGCTGCGCGTCGAGTTCATCGGCAACCATATCCAGGTTGCGCTGGACGGCAAACGCTACATCGATGTGACGGACGACCACATTGGCGGCGCCGGCGCAGTCGGCCTATGGACCAAGGCGGATAGCGTGACCTTGTTCGACACCTTCTCGTTCGGAAATGCCGGCGCGAACTAGGAACGAAGAAGACAAAGCCCATGCATTCTTAAGGACCCGGCTGTGCCCACCGACCCAGTCTGGCTTGCGCGCCTGGTACTGCCTGCAGGCGTCCATCCCAGCGCGTTGCCGTTTCTCATCGGCCGCGCGCTACGCGGCTTCTGCGATGGGTTTATCGCCGTCCTACTGCCAGCGTACCTGCTTGCACTCGGTTTCGCGCAACTGGCAGTGGGATTGATC
>NZ_JBFTSF010000171.1:0-13651 GCF_056399905.1 Cupriavidus sp. 01L46 | reverse complement strand
GTGTTCGGCGGCGTCAGGCCCGATCACGTCTTGGTGCACGGCGATACCACCACAGCCGCTGCCGCGGCAGTCGCGGCCTTCCATCGCGGCGTCCCGGTGGCGCATGTGGAGGCAGGGCTGCGCACCGGCAATCTGGCCTCGCCCTTTCCGGAAGAGATGAACCGCCRCGTGGTGGATGCGATCAGCGGCCTGCTGTTTGCACCGACGCCGGCTGCGCGCGACAACCTGCTCAAGGAAAACCTGGCCGGCGAGATCTTCGTCACCGGCAACACGGTGATCGACGCACTTGCCCTGACCTGCCAGCGCCTGGACGACGACGATGCCTGCCTAGCCAACACCATCGCCGCCCGCCATGCATGGTTGAACCCGCGCCGCCGCCTGTTACTGGTGACAGGCCATCGCCGCGAGAGTTTCGGCGAGGGGTTCGAGCGGATCTGCGAAGCACTAGCCCTGCTGGCGTGCCGTGCCGACGTGGAGATTGTCTATCCGGTTCACCTGAATCCGCGTGTGCGCGAAACCGTCATGCGCACGCTCGCCGGCATCGGCAACGTGCATCTGATCGATCCACTCGAGTATCTCGATTTTGTCTGGCTGATGCGCAGAGCCTACTTGGTGCTGACGGACTCCAGCGGCGTGCAGGAGGAAGCGCCGCACCTGGGCAAGCCCGTGCTGGTGATGCGCGACACCACCGAGCGGCCGGAAGCGGTGGCTGCCGGCACCGTCAAGCTGGTAGGCACCGACACCAACCGCATCGTAGCCGAGGTCAACCGCCTGCTGGACGACACCGCGCTCTACGAGCAATGCCGCCGGCAAGTCAATCCCTATGGCGACGGGCGAGCCTGCCAGCGCATCGTTGCCGCCCTGTGCGGCCACCCCCTCGAGGACTTCCGGCCCGCTGCGCGGACGGCCTGAGCGGCACCTCCCCCTCCCAAGAATCTCTTGCTATTTCTCCACCTATCTGCGCCATGGTCTTGCGTCTTTGTCATCTGCCTTACCTTGCCCGCTTCCGGCGCGGCCTATTCCACGCCGCCCTGGTGCTGCCGCTGACGGCCTTTGCCGGGGTGCCCGGAGACGCCATCCGCGCGCTGGAGGCCGACACCTGGTTGAGCCGTACCGTGACGCTCGCCGATCTCGGGTTCACTGCGCCGGTGATCATGAACCATAGCGATTCGCGTCACGAGTTCTATCTGCCGGTACCGCGCAACGTACCGCTAGCGGACGCCTCGATCGCGTTCGACTCGCACTATATAAAGACAGAGGATGGCCGCACCAACCTGCTGCTTTCCATCGACGGCCGCCCCGCCTTCGCGCGCCGCTTTGAAAACGGCGAAGGGGAAGCTGCCCGCGCGCTGGCCGTCGAGCGGCGCGCGCGCGCGAGCGGCTTCGTCCGGCTAGGCGTGATCTGGTCGTCCAATACCGCGCAACGGCTGTGCGAGATCGACCGCCCGCTGGGCAACGCACTGACGATCGCGCCCTCCACCCGCCTGAGCTATCGCTATGACGCCGCGGCCCTGCCCACCCTGGAAGACGCCTGGGCCTCGCTGCCGGCCAACACGGCCATCCTGTTTGCCGCCAACCGGCTAGACCGCGCCGCCTTCGACGCCGCGTGGCGGATCGKCGTGGCGCTGGAGAACGGCGGCAAGCGCGCCACCATGCGAGCCTTCCCCGCGCCAGGCGATATCATCGACACGCGTGAACTGAACGTACCGGCGGGACTGCGGCAGGTACCGGCCTTCGCGGCGCTGGATGCCAGCGTGCAGCACCGCGTCGGCAGCGAAGCGGAACTCGGTGCGCTGCTGGTGCTGGGCGCGCCTGCCGTCACCGCGGACCTGGCGGTGGTGGACGCCGCCCTGCAAGCCAGGCTGAAGACCGCGCTGGATGCGCTGGCGGCGCAACTGCAGGACGATGCGGATGCCGCGCGGGCCTTCGCCGCCTGGCGCGCCAGCCGCGCGCCAGTGGCAGGAGCACCGCTGTCCGCCAAGCAGATCCAGCTGACCATGCTGGGCGGCCACCCCGTCATCGCCATCGCCCCGGATGCAGGCGCCGAAGCCGCCGGCATCCTGAGCGGCTTGTGGCGCCGCACCCTGGATTCGCGCAAGGTAGCGGTACGCGCCGCCATGCAGCCCGACCAGGGCGAGCACTCGGCCACGTCGCTGAGCAGCCTAAGCAACGCTGACAGCAACCTCGACGTGATCGCGCGCGCCGACTGGACCGCCAGCTTCCCGCTCAGCGCTGCGGCCATCGATGGCCGCGCGCCCAGCGAGCTGGTGGTGGATGTTGCCGCCGCGCCGGGTGCCTCCGGCAGTCCGCCTGTGGTCTCGGTATTCTGGAACGACGTGCTGCTGGCGGCTCGCCAGATCGAGGCCAACGGCCGCCGCAATCGCCTGCTGGCCCAGGTTCCGGGCTATGCCCTGAACGTGCGCAACGTGCTGCGCGTATCCTTCCAGCGCCAGCCGGTATCGGTCGACTGCAACGAAACCCCGCAGGGCTACCCGGTCACCGTGCTGCCGAGCAGCCACCTGCGCTCGGGCGCCGCCAGGACGGACGGCTCCTTCGTCAGCCTGCTGCCGCTGATGGCTGGCCGGCCGCAGCTGATCGTGCCGGAAAGCTATCTGCTGGACGCCGGCGCCCGGCTGGCCCAGGTGGTGCGTCTGGCAGCCGCCAGCGGCTTGTCGCCCTATGGCGCGGAACTGGTGTTGGCCGGCAAGGATCAGGCMGCCCGGCCCACCCGTCCCTTCCTGGCCATGGATGTCAAGCTGCAAGGCATAGAGCCCAAGGTACGCGTGCCCGCCCAGGGCCACCTCCAGATCAATGGCCGTGAAACGCAGTGGCTGGACGTCGCCGGCGTGGCCGGCCTCGGCGCCGCCGAAGTGATCGGTGGCGGTGGCCGCGACGGCATCCTCTGGCAGGCCATGGGCGCGCCGGGAGGCCGCCCGGGACAGCCCTTCGTGTTCAACAGGGGCAACGTCATGGTGGTCGGCGCCGACGGCCCGCGCGCCTGGCTCGACAGCGCCAACCCGGACAGCGATCCCTCCGAAACGCCCGGGATCCTCCAGAAACTGCGCCGCATGGCCGCCAGCCACCTGCTGATCCTCGGCGTTGGTTCCTGCCTGGCAGCCCTGCTGTTCTTCGCCTATCTCGCCAACCGCGCGCGCCGGACAAAGAAGTAAGCCACCCATGTCGTTCCTGTCCTCCATGTACTGGCCCTACCTCGTCGCCGACTATTACCGCGGCCTCGAGATCGTCACCGCCGTCGTGGCCACGCTGATCCTGCTGTCCAGCATCGATGACCTGTTCATCGATCTCTGGTACTGGCTGCGCGAGGCCTACCGCGGCCTGGTCGTGCGGCGCCGTCACAAGCCGCTCTCCACCGGGCAACTGCGCGCGTGCGAGGAACAGCCGCTCGCCATCATGGTGCCGGCCTGGCTGGAGTTCGACGTCATCGCGCCCATGCTGGAAAACATGGTTTCCACGCTGGAATACCAGAACTACATGATCTTCGTCGGCACCTACTGCAACGATGCGCGCACCATCGACGAGGTGGAGCGCATGCGCCGCCGCTACCGGCAGCTGGTGCGCGTGGAGGTGCCGCACAACGGCCCCACCTGCAAGGCGGACTGCCTGAACTGGATCGTGCAGGCCATCCTGCTGCATGAACGGGACATGCCCGCGCCCTTCGCCGGCATGATCCTGCACGACAGCGAAGACGTGCTCCACCCGCTCGAACTGAAGTACTACAACTACCTGCTGCCGCGCATCGACTTCATCCAGTTGCCGGTCGCCTCGCTCGAACGCAGCTGGTACGAACTGGTGGCCGGCACCTATATGGACGAGTTCGCCGAGTGGCACACCAAGGATATGGTGGTGCGCGAAAGCCTGTCGAAGATGGTGCCGTCGGCCGGCGTCGGCACCTGCTTCTCGCGCCGCGCGCTGGTGGAGCTGTCGGCGCAGACCAACAACCAGCCCTTCAACACCGACAGCCTGACCGAGGACTACGACATCGGGGCACGCCTGTCGCGGCGCGGCATGAAGCAGATTTTCGGCAAGTTCAAGGTGGAGTACGCCACGCGCCGGGTGTCGTGGTTCGGCCTGGGCAAGGAAAAGATCGGGACCATCTCCATGCCGCTGGGCGTGCGCGAGTATTTCCCCGACACCTTCCGCACCGCCTACCGGCAAAAGGCGCGCTGGCTGCTGGGCATCGGCCTGCAAGGCTGGCAGCAAGTCGGCTGGTCCGGCTCTCTGACCACCAAATACCTGTTGTATCGCGACCGCAAGGGCCTCGTGACCTCCTTTATCTCGATCCTGGCCTATCTGCTGCTGGCCAACTTCCTGCTGTTTTACCTCGCCGATGCCATGGGCTGGTGGACCGTCCACTATCCTCCGCTGTTCCGGCCCGGGAGCTGGCTGGTCACGCTGATGTGGCTCAACACCATCGCACTGGCGCTGCGCACGCTGCAACGGATCTACTTCGTCGGCAGCATGTACGGCTGGGAACATGGCCTGCTGTCGGTGCCGCGCATGATGATCGGCAACTTTATCAACGCCATGGCCGCTGCGCGCGCGTGGCGGCTCTTTCTTGGCCACATGTTCTTTGGCCAGCGGCTGGTGTGGGACAAGACCATGCATGACTTCCCTTCGTCAGATCAATTGACGCAGCAGCGGCGCCGGCTTGGCGAACTGCTGCTGTCGTGGCACGCCATCGACGAGACCAAGCTGGCCCACGCCCTCGACCTGCAGGCCACCGCGCACCGGCCGCTCGGCAAGATCCTGCTGGAGCAAGGCTGGCTGGACGAGGTCACCCTGCTCGAAGCGATTGCCTTCCAGCAGAACATGGCCCCCTCCACCGCCGCACCGCACGGAGCCGCCGCATGAGGGCGCGCACCCGTTTGATTGTCCTGCTCTCGTCGCTGAGCGGCGCCGCCCTGCTGCCGGCGGCCCCCGCGTTCGCCGAGCCGGCCGCCAGCGAAGCGCCACTCAGGGGCAAAGCCTGGCAACTGGCCGACGAAGGCTACAAAGCCTATGACAAGGGCAGCTACGCAAAAGCCCAGGCCAGGGCGGAAGCCGCCATCCGGCTGCGGCCGGACGTGGCGCAGCTGCACCTGCTGCTGATCTACTCGCTGCAAAAGCAGGGCAAGCTGGCGCAAGCCGAACGCGCCGTGGCGGCCGCCAGCGCAGCCGCAGCCGACAGCCCCGCCCTGCGCGAGGCGCACGCCGCGCTGCGCGCCGGCGCCCAGGGCAGCGCKGCCCCGGCCACGCAGGCCTTCCGCACAGGCTATCCGTTTGCCACGCAAGCCTACGCCGCCTACAACGATGGCGACTACAAGACCGCCGCCGTCGCCGCGGAGAAAGCATTCGCCGCCGACCCGAGCCAGGGCGCGTGGGCGCTGCTGTGGCAGGACGCCCTGGCCGCGCAAGGCGACGACAAGGGTGCCCTGCGGGCCATCGAACGCGCGCTGGCCGCCGGCGCGCCCAACCGGTCCGACCTGATCGCGCGCCGCCAGGGCCTGCTGCGCCAGATGTCGGTACCCTCCGCCCGGGCTGGCTACCAGGCGCTAATCGCCAATCGTCCGGCCGACGCCATCGCACCGGCCCGGCAGGCGGTCGCGCTGGCGCCCGACACGGCCAGCCACCGCCTGCTGCTTGTCACCGCGCTGATGCTGGACGAACAGCTCGCCGAAGCGGAAAGCGCAGCTGGCGAAGCGCTGCGGCAAGACAGCGAAGATACCGTGGCCCTGCTGATGCGGGCCTACCTGCGGCAGCGCCAGGGCAAGACCGCCCAGGCGGAAGCCGACTTCGACAGCGCGCTCGGGCAGGACTGGCTGGAAGACGAGCAGCGGCACAACGTGCGCCTGATCGCCGCCGACGCGGCGCTGGCCGCCGGCAACGGCCAGCGCGTGCAGGCGCTGCTGGCCGCGCTGGACGGCAAGGACAAGGCCGTGCGCAGGCGCCTGGACGAAGCCGGCCGCGCGCGGGCGCCCAAGGCCGCGCTGACGCTCGCCAGCTTTCCGCCCCCGGTACAGCACTGCCGCGACACGCCCTATGGCACGGCGTGCGAACTGCTGCCGGCGGACGCCTCCGGCGGCAGCCCTGCCGCGCTGGCCTATGCCGCCTACGGCCGGCACGACTACCAGGAAGCGATCGCGCAAGCGCGCAAGGCCGTCGAGCACGACCCGGGCGAGCAAAGCCAGGCGCTGCTGACCACCGCGCTGGCGGCCGGCAACCGCATGCAGGCCCGCGAGGCCGCCACGCGGCTGAATACCGCGCTGGAGCGGCAAGCCGGCGATGCCGGACTGCTGATGCAGCGCGCCTATGTCAATCAGCGGCTGGGCATGCCGGAACAAGCCTTGCGCGATATCCAGGCCGCCCGCGCCACCGGCAAGGCACCACCGCTCGCCATCCTCGACGAGGGTTATGCGCGCGCCGGCGCGGGCGACAAGCGCGGCGCCACGCAAACGCTGATGCAGGCCATCGACCAGGCCGATGCGGGCGCGCTCGCCCTGGACGAGGAGCAGCGCTACAACACGCGCGGCGCGATCGCGGGATTCTCGCGCGAGTGGGGAGGCTATGTATCCGCGGGTTACCGCGGGGCCCGGCCGGCGGCGGCGGATTTTGGCGGCGCCGCCATTTCCACGCCGGGCGATGCGGCCTTCGGCACCGCGGAGATCTTCTGGCGCCCGCCAACCTTCCTCAACACCTCGGACCGGACCTTCGAACTCTACGGGCGCCTGTCGAGCACGATCTACGACAATGGCGGCAAGACGCACGCGCAACGCCTGTCGGACCCCTGCGGCGGCGCCGCGGCGGCCCACACGGACCTGGGCGAGTCGCGCAGCCGCGGCATCACCGGTGTGCCCACCACGGTGGGCGCGCTGGGGCTGCGCTTCACGCCGTCGCATGAGGTTGGCCTCACCTTCGGGCTGGAGCGCCAGTTCCTGCTCGGCACCGCCACCCGCAGCGGCATGCTGATCCCGGCCGACGCCAGCCAGCGCTGCGCGCTCAACCGGCAAGACCAGAGCGCCCGCTATGAGGCCGATGCCGGCTCCGGCGGATGGCTCACCTATGTCACCTACGGCATCTACGAAGGCAGCGGGCTGCGGCTGGATGTGCCGAGCTGGTTCACCGTTGAAGGCTATGTGCAGGGTGGCTACAGCTTGCAGGATATCGCCGCGCGCTACTCGCTGCGCGACAACAGCACCGGCGCCGAGACCGCAAGCGGCTCCGGCCGCCTGCGCCGCGACCAGGCCTTCGCAGCCGGTGAGATCCGGGCCGGCCGCAGCTTCCGCCTCGACGCCATCGACGAGCGGTTGATCCTGTTCCCCTACGTGGTGCTGGGCGCCGACTGGCTGTGGCAGAAGAACCGCGCCTCCGGCACGCTGGGCACGGTGTCGGGCAGCACCGGCCTGCAAGGCAACGGCGCCACCTGGTCGATTGGCGCCGGCCCCGGCTTCAACCTGCGCTACTGGTTCCGGCAGGACCGATACAACGCGCCGCGCTCCTACCTGGACTGGGGCGTGCAATACCGCGCGGGGCTCGCCGGACACTCCAATCGCGCCAAGGGGCTGTTCATGAACCTGACGCTCTCTTACTGACACGCCGATTGCGGCGCTCCCCGCCATGGCTCCCAAAGGAATGACACCCATGCACCTGTCTTGCGAAACACCGCTGCGCCCGCCTCGGCGCGTGCGCACCTGGCTGGGCCGCGGCCTGGCCGGCGCCGCCCTCGCCTGGTCGGCCATGGCCTGCGCCGACAGTTCGTCGATCATCATCGAAGGCAAGGACAACTGGCTGTTCCCGGGCTGGGGCAGCCTGACACACGTTGATACGGCCGGCATCGATGCGTCCGCGGCGCTGGTGACCGAGGTGCGCAGCGCGCTGATGGCGCGCGATATCCGGCTGGTGGTGGTGCTGCTGCCAGACAAGGCGCGTTTCTACCAGGACAAGCTGCCGGACGGCAAATCCATGAGCGCCGACGTCGCCGCACGCTACCAGACCGTGCTCGGCAGACTGCGGCAGGCGGGCGTGCCCAGCTTCGACGATGAAGCCGTGCTGCTCAAGCTCAGGAACGAAGGGCGCGACGTCTATTACCGCACCGACCAGCACTGGACGCAGGCCGCCGCCGACGCCACCGCGCGGGCCACCGCCGAGATGGTCGCGCAGCAGGTGCCGAAGCTCGCCGGCCAACCCGGCAGCGGCATGGCGCTGGGCGCCTTGTCCAACGAGCGGCGCTACGGCGATCTGGCTGAACTGTTCCTGACGCCCGAGCGCAAGAAGGCGGTCGGGCGCGAAACGTTCACGATACGCAAGACCGCCGGCAACCAGGGCCTGCTGGACGACGCCGCGGCGCCGGTGCATGTGACCGGCCACAGCATGGTCCAGCCCTATTTCGGCTATCCGCAGATGCTCTCGAACACGCTGGACCGCCCGGTCTCGGTCAACTGGAAACCCGGCAACGTGGGGCCGTGGGTCATGCTGCTGGAGTACCTGGAATCCCCCGCCTTCCGCCAGCAGCCGCCGCAGGTGCTGGTCTGGCAACTGTTCGAGCCCGCCTTCTCGCMGGGGCCCGACGCGCGCGGCCTGTGGGACAACGCCTCGCTGATGAGCGCCGATACCTGGCGCAAGCGGCTCCAGGCCGCCGTGGGGCGCTAAAGGCATGACCATCAAGCACGATACCGAGCCATCCCACCGCCTGGGCGCGGCCGTGTGCGCCACCCTGCTGGTGGCCGGCCTGGCCTGGGGCGTTCACTCGCTGTGGCAGGCCCGCTCGCGTCTTGCCGGGCTGGCGCCGTCCGCCTGGATGGACGGCACCGCGGGCCAGACGCTCAGGAAAGCGCTGCGCCTGCCGGCGCAAGCGCAGGTGGAGACCGGCCAGGCCGCGCTGCGCTACCGGTTGCTGGGCAACCTTGGCGAACAGGTGGTACAGGGATGCCCGGGCTGGCTGTTCTATCGCGACGGCCTGCAACCGCAGCCCGGCCACGCGCAAGCCTTCGCCGAGCGCTTGCGGCTGATGCGGTACTGGGTTGGCGAGTTGCGCGCGGCCGGGGTGCGGGTGCTGGTCGTGGCCGTGCMCGACAAATCGCGCGTCGAGGCGGCACGCCTGTGCGGCTTGCAGGCATCGCAGGAGATGCGCGAGCGCCTGGACGACTGGCACGCCAGCCTTGCCGCCAGCCAGGTGCCGTATGTGGACCTGCGCGCTGCGCTGGACACCCGCACGCCTGGCTATTTCCGCACCGACGTGCATATGAACAACCACGGCGCCACCACCAGCGCCGAAGCAGTCGCAGCGGCAGCCCTGCCCTTCCTGGGGCAGCCAGGCCAGCAACGCTACGCCGTCGGCAACGCCGCCAGCGCCACCGCGCGCGTGGGCGACTTGCTAGTGCTGGCCGGCCTGGGACACGCCCCCGACCGCTGGCGCCCGCTGCCCGACCTGGTGCGGGAGCAAACCATCAAGCCGGAGACCGCGGGCGGCCTGCTCGACGAGGTGGCGCCGCCCGAGGTGTTGCTGGCCGGCAGCTCCAACGGCCGGCGCAGCCACTTCGCCGAGCGCCTGGGCATGCGGCTGGGCCGCCAGGTCTGGAACCTGAGCCTGGACGGCGGGCAGTTCTCCGGCGCGCTCCAGGCCGCGCTCCGGCAACGCGCGCAATGGCCTGCCAGCCTGCGGCTGGTGATCTGGGAATTCTCGGAGATGGCGTTGTCCCTGCCGCTGACCGAGGAAGAGAAAACAACCCTGGCCACCCTGCCATCGCGGTAAGGGACAAGCCATAGCCAACCACCATGCTCTTCAACTCCCTGCTCTTCCTGCTGCTGTTCCTGCCCGTCGCGCTGCTGGTGCATTACCTGCTGGGCGCCCGGTCCCTGCGCGCGGCCGCCGCATGGCTGTGCCTGACCTCGTTCGTCTTCTACGGCTGGTGGAACCCGCAGTTCGTGGCGCTGCTGGCCGYGTCGATCGCCTTCAATTACGGGGTGAGCCAGCTGATCCTGTATTTCAAGGGACGCACCGTGCTGCAGACGCTGGCGACGGCCCTCGGCGTGGCGGCAGATCTCGGCCTGCTGCTTCACTACAAGTATTTCACCGCGCTGCTGGGCTTCGTGCATGAGCTTGGCCTGAGCGGCGCCAGCCCGGCCGGGTCGGTGATCCTGCCGCTCGGCATCTCGTTCTTCACCTTCACCCAGATCGGCTACCTGCTGGACTGCCGCGCCGGCATCGTGAGCGAACGCAGCCCGCTGAGCTACGTGCTGTTCGTGACCTTCTTCCCGCACCTGATCGCCGGCCCCATCCTGCACCACAAGGAAATGATGCCGCAGTTCGCGCAGCGGGAGAACTACCGCTTCAAGGCGGAGAACCTGTCGGTAGGCGGCATGCTGTTTGTCATCGGGCTGRCCAAGAAGGTGCTGCTGGCCGATGCCATCGCGCCCTATGCCGACGCGGGCTTCGCCGATCCGGCCAGCCTGCGGTTCTGGGCCGCCTGGGGTGCCAGCCTGTCGTACGCGCTGCAGCTTTACTTCGATTTTTCCGGCTACTCGGACATGGCGCTCGGCCTGGCCAAGATGTTCGGCATCCGCTTCCCGCTCAACTTCAACTCGCCCTATAAGGCATCGAGCATCATCGATTTCTGGGCCCGCTGGCACATCACGCTGACGCGCTACCTGACCGCCTACCTGTACTACCCGGTGGCCATGGCGGTATCGCGCAGGCGCACCGATCGCGGCCTTCCGGTGGGCGCGGCCGGAGTGGCCACCGCCGACGGCTTCGCCGCCATGATCGTGCTGCCGACCGCCTTCACCATGGGCCTGGCCGGCATCTGGCACGGCGCTGGCCTGCAGTACCTGGTGTTTGGCCTGTTGCATGCGGGCTACCTGTCGGTCAACCACGCCTGGCGCATCTTCGTGGCCGGCCGCAAGCCCGCCGCCGCGCGGCAGACGCGGGCGGCAACGCGCGTGGCCTGCGTGCTGCTGACCTTTGCCGCCGTGCTGGTGGCGCAGGTGTTCTTCCGCGCCAGCGGCATGCACGACGCCCTGGCCCTGCTGGAAGGCCTGGCCGGCCTGCGCGGCTTCGAAACCATCGCCGCGCTGCCCTGGCCAGATGCCACGCTCACCGCGGGCGATGCCTGGCGCATGCTGGCCGGGCGCCACCTGCAGCTGCTCTACCTGCTGGCGATGCTGGCCATTGTCTGGCTGGCGCCCAACGCCCACCAGATCCTGGGCCGCTGGTCGCCGGCGCTGGCGCGCGCGCAGCAAAGCAGCTGGTCCGTGCTGCGCTGGCGGCCCACGCCCGGCTGGGCCGCGGTCATGCTGGTCCTGCTCTTCCTGTGCCTGGCCAACCTGCACCAGGAAGCGCGCTTTCTCTATTTCCAATTCTGAGTCCAATGCTGAGCGTCACAGGCGCAGGGAGACTATTCAATGCATACGCAATTCACCGACAACCAGGCGGCAGTCGAAAACAAGCTCGTCAAGATCATCGAAAGCGTGATCCTCACCCGGGTCGATCCTGACACCCTGCTGATCGAGTCCGGCCTGGTCGACTCGCTCAGCGCGGTGGACCTGGCCCTGGCGGTCGAACGCGAGTTCGGCTGCAAGATCCCGCCCACCGAGATCGACGTGCATCTCGAGTCAGTGCGCACGCTGGCCGCTTTCGTCACCGCCCAGGGCCATGCCTGAGCCCCGTTTGGACTTGCCATCCGGAGTTCCCCATGCGCTTTGACTTTGACAACTTCCGCTTCGCCGATCCCGACTCGGCGGGCGGCGCTCTGGCCGTGGTGGATATGCAGGGCGGCCTGAGCTGGAACACGCTGCGCGCCCGCACCGAGGCCTGGGCAGCCGCCGCCCGCGCGGCCGGCGCCCGCCCCGACGTGCCGCTGGTGATCGTCGGCCACAAGGAGGCCGCCTTCCTGGTGGCCATGCTCGGCTGCCTGACGCTTGGCGTGCCCTTCGTGCCGGTGGACCGCATCAACCCCGCCGGGCGCGTGCGCCGCATCGTCGAGATCGTCGGGGCRCCGCTGGTGTACGAGGCGGACAACGACGTATTCCGCCCCGGCACCGCCGCCACGGTCCTGAAGGAGCGCGGCGTGGCCTACATCATGTTTACCTCGGGCAGCACCGGCGACCCCAAGGGCGTGCAGATCGGCCGTGAGAGCCTGGGCCTGTTCGCCGGCTGGATCCGCGACTGCCTGCGGCTGGACGCCGCGCCAGTGTTCATGGACCAGATGCTGTTCAGCTTCGACTTCTCGCTGTTCAACGTGGCCGGCGCGCTGGGCCTGGGCGGCACCTGCGTGCTGTGCCCGCGCGAGCTGACCGCCGAGCGCGATGCCTTCGCCGCCTACCTGGCGCGCCACCGCGTCACGATGTGGGCGTCGACGCCGTCATTCGTGCGCCAGCAATTGCTCAACCCCGCCTTCAACACGGCCACCCTGCCCGAACTGAAGGTCTTCCTGTTTGGCGCCGAATCGCTATCGCCGACGCTGGCCGAGGCGCTGTGGGAACGCTTCCCGGCCGCGCGCATCGTCAACTCCTATGGCCCCACGGAGGCAACCTGCTCCACCACCTGGGTCGAAATCGATGCCGCGCTGCGCCAGCAAGCCCCCAATCCGTTCCCGATCGGCCGGGCCAAGCCCTACGCGGCACTGTTCCTCGACCAGGGCGAGTTGTGCATCGCCGGCGACCACGTGATGCGCGGCTACTTGAACCGGCCCGACCTCAACCAGACCCGCCTGTTTCTTCACCAGGGCAAGCGCGCGTACCGCAGCGGCGATCTCGCGCATATCGACGCCGCCGGGCTGGTGCATTTCCGGGGGCGCGCCGACGACCAGATCAAGCTGCACGGCTACCGCATCGAACTGGCCGAAGTGGATGCCGCGCTGGCCAGCCTGGCCGGCGTACGCGCGGGCGCGGCGGTCGCATTGCGGCGCGCGGACGGCGCGATCGTCCGCATGATCGGTTTCCTCGAACTAGAAGACAGCCCCGCAGGCCACGCCGCCGAGCCGCCGCTGCCGGCGGCGCTGGCCGACTGGAAACAAGCGCTGGGGCGGAGCCTGCCGCCGTACATGATCCCTTCCGAACTGGTCGCCTGCGGCCGCTTCCCCACCACCAGCACCGACAAGGTCGACCGCAAGCAGCTGGAGCGCCAGTACCTGCAGGCGCGCCTGAGCGGTGCGAAGGAATAGCCATGCCCAAGTTCCACGCCCTGCGAACAACCCTTGCCGCCACGCTGGCCGGCATGGCCACGGCAACCGTCTGCGCCGCGCCGCCCGCCACCGAAGGCGCGCTGGCCCAGCTCTATGCGGCGCGTCCGCCGCAGGGATCCGCCTACGTCCGGGTGCTCAACCCGGACGCCGCCACGGCTACCGTGGCGGTAGCCCAAGGCCAGGCCCAGGCCATCGGCGGCAATGGCGCCGCCGCCACCACCTATGCCGTGGTCAAGGGCAGCCAGCCCTTCACCGTGCGCGTCGACGGCAAAGAGACCACCACCCTGCAGGTGCAGCCGGACACCTTCACCACGCTGCTGCTGGCGCGCACCGGCGGCAAGCTGTCGGTGGTCCCGCTGGACGACGGCAGCGGCGGCCCGGATGCGCTCAAGGCGGAACTGCGCTTCTACAACGCCATCCGCGACTGCGAGGGCGCCCAGTTGGCGCTGGCGCCGTCCGGCACACCGATCTTC